>JACCZL010000869.1 GCA_013695975.1 Chloroflexota bacterium | reverse complement strand
GCCAGCACCGATCCTGTGGCTGTTCGCCAGGCTCGCCGACGCGCTCCTGCTCAGCCTGCTCCTGCTGGTCGTCTATCGGCTGGTGCTCTTTGGAATGCGGCGACTGCGGGGGCGACGGGCCGGCGGGCCAGGCCGCGACGAAGGCCCGCGCAGCGAGCCGCTGCCGTTCTCCTGGCGTCGGTGGTGGGGCGTGTTCTGGGCGCGTGTCTGGTCGTGGGCACGTCGCCGGCCGACGGCGATTGCCGCCCCTCCAGTCCGACGAGACGAGCTCCAGCCCAGCCGCGAGCAGCGCTCGGTCCGTGAGCTGTACCGCGACTTTCTTGGGACGGCCGCTCGGCTAGGACTGGCGCGAGCGGTGCACCAGACCCCCGCTGAACTCCGCGACCATCTCGCCGCCACCCATCCCGAGGCGGCTCACTCGATCGCCGAGCTGACGCGCGTGTACGTCCGAGCCCGCTACGCTCAGGAGCCAATCGAGCGCCAGCAGGTAGCGCACATGCGCGCCGCTGTCGACCGCGCGGCGGCCGCGCTACGGGAGGACGAGTGCGGAGAGTGAGAGCGGAGAGAGGACGAACCCACTCTCACTCTCCACTCTCCACTCTCGTCTACCGCCTACGTGCTTCGGCGGCGGCGGCGGGGTTCGGCCCGGGGCCAGACCAGCAGGGCGCCATCGGTCGTCTCGCCGTAGGCCACCTCGACGCTGGTTTCGCGGGCGGCGCGGGTGACGTTGAGCTTGACGCCACGCATGGTCTCTCGACCCTCCGGCCGGATCTCGAGATAGTCTCCCGTCTGGAGGGTTCCGATCGCCTCGCGAAACGGCGCCCGAGCGTCGACGCTCCCACCGCTTCGCTGCTTGAGGCGTTCCTTGGCTTTCGTGTCGGCCACGGTGATCGTCGGCATATCGCTCCCTTCAAGCTTCGTATCAGGCTCAACGATACGGCGGGCGGCGGCTACGGTCAAGGCGGCGGGCGCACCAGGAACGCCCCCCAGGGTCCGCTCAGCAGACCCACGCCGAGCGCAGCGGCCACGCGGCTGCGTCGGCGCCGCAAGCGGAGGATCCATCTCGCGATGCCCCACCCGACCACTGCCGTCAAGAGCATCGCGAGCGGCAGCCAGCCCGGGCTGTTCCTGAAGAGTACGTTGTAGACGACGGTGATCGGGACGGTCGCCGCCGTGAGCGCCAGCGCCGCCAGGGCAGTCCGCTGGATCGAGAACGCCCGGATCAGGCGGACGGTGAGCTGGATGCTCGACAGGACCGCGAAGTTCCAGACCAGGGCGAGGACCAGGCCGGTCGGCGAGAGGTAGGCGGCCAGCGCGTCCACGCAGCGTGGGCCTGTGTGCCGCGCTCAGCTCAGCAGGGCGTAGACCTTGTCGAGCAGCGCGATCGGGCTGAACGGCTTGACGACGTAGTCGTCGGCCGCGGCCTCGAACGCCCGCCGTCGGTCCAGCTCGGCGCCGCTGGCGGTGAGCATGACGATCTTGATACCGGCCGTCGCGGGATCGCTCTTCAACTCGCGACAGACGTCCAGACCGTTCTGCCCCGGCATGTTGATGTCGAGGAGAATCAAGGCCGGATGCTCTCCGCGGGCGATGGCGAGCGCCTCCTCACCGTCGTCGGCGCTCAGGATCTGGAAGCTCTCAGCACCCAGCGTTGCGCCGACCAGACGGCGCAATCCGGGGTCGTCGTCGGCCAGGAGGACCGTCCGCTTACTCACCGCACACTCTCCATCGCCGCGGCGGGAGGTACTCCGCTGGGGAGGACACACACACCGTCCTTGCCGCTCCGCTTGACCTGGTAGAGGGCGGTGTCGGCCGCGCTCACGAGCTGGGCCTCGTCGACCTCTGAGGGCGCCCGCGAAACCCCGCCGACGCTGATCGTGATGCGGGCGGGCGCCTGGTCACCACACTGGGAAGGTCGCAGCAGCCGAACGGCTCGACAGAGCTTTTCTCCGACCGCGTAGACACCGGCCGCTCCGAGTCCCGGCAAGATCACGGCGAACTCCTCACCACCGTAGCGGGCCAGGACGTCGGTCCGTCGCAGGTTGCATCGGAGCTGGTCGGCCACCTGGCGAAGCACCTGATCGCCGGCCAGGTGACCCCAGGTATCGTTGACCTGCTTGAAATTGTCCAGGTCGATCATCAGCAGCCCGATCACGTAGCCCAGGCGGCGTGCTCGCGCCAGCTCCATGCTCAGGGCCTCGCGGAAGTAGCGATAGTTGAACAGCCCGGTGTGCGGATCGGTCGTCGCTAGTCGCCGCGTCTGCTCGTACAGACGGGCGTTCTGGATCGCGGCGGCAGCCTCGGCAGCAACCAGCTCGATCAGCTTGCGCTCGTCCTCGCTCAGCGCCGGTCCCCGCTCGCGGACCAGGTGCAGGGCCCCAACGGTCGTTCCGCCGGCTCGCAGCGGGACCGTGAGGCTCAACGCCTCGCTCGGTGGTAGGACCGACTCGCCGGCGGCGAGGACCAAGCCGATCGGGCCTTCACCCCGCCTCACTCTGCGGGGCGGCAAGCGACTGGCCGGACCGCGGTCCGCCGCCCGGACCGCTAGATCGTCGTCGCCCATCACGTAGATGCAGGCGCGATCGTGCTCCACGAGGCGGGCCAGACCATCGAGAGTCCGCGCCATCACCTCATTCGGATCGAGGACCGACCCGATGACCGTGCTGATCTGGTGCAGCTCGTTCATGTTGCTGAGCTGACGCCGCAGCTCGCGAAACGTCCGCTGTAGGTCGTCCGCGTAGAGCTCGAGCTGACGCTGAGCGCTCTCCAGCTCGCGCACCCGCGAGGATTCTTGCTCGTAGAGGCGGCGAAGGCGCTCAACCTCTGTCACGTCAGTACCGTTCCCCGCCATCCACTATCCCCGATACCACTAACGCGGCGGCGACCCGAATCGTGCTCGGACGATCACGGTCAGGAACCCTCGACGCGAGCCGGCGAACGCCGATCCGACGCGCGCAACGTTCGTGCAACGAGGCCCGGCAGCCCAGCCAGTACGCCCAGAGCGAGCGGCGCCAGGTACAGCACATAGGCCTCTTGTGGCGTGTAGGGCGACCAGAAATGATTGTAGTACATGACGAGCGGCGCGGACACGCTGAACCCGATCAGGACGATGGCGGTCCGCGAGCGCGGGCCGACCACGATGGCCAGGGCCAGCGGCCATGTGAAGTACCAGGGCAGGTTCCAGATGTTGCCGATCAGCAGGAACGCGAGCATCACCCGCGCACCAGCCGCCGCCACGCCCAGGGGATCGCGCACGCGGACCAGCTCCCACAGGCAGTAGGCGGCGAAGAGCGCCCGCGTGACGAGCCTCGTCCAGCCGCGCGCCCACTCCAGCTCTGCCGCCGGATCCGGAGCGATCGGATCGGGGAGGTACTCGGTCGCCACGCGGTAAGAGAGGATATCCGGGACGTAGTTGATGAACATCGGACCCTGGCTCCAGGTCAGGATCGGTCCGATCGTCTCGAGCCCGACCCACCACGGCAGATACAGCAGGGCTACGACGCCCACCACCGTTACCCCTGAGATGGCGAGCACGAGCGCGAAGCCGGTCAGCGATCCGCGCCGGCGGGCCCACGCGATCACGTAGTACGGCAGCACCAGGATGCTCGACATCTTGATGAGGAACGAGATGATTAGGGCCACCAGGCCAATCCAGCGTCCCCCCCAGGCAAAGAGGGCCAGGCCCAGCAGCATCAGGGCGACCATGACGGCGTCGTTGTGACCGTTGCCGCCGAACTCGAAGAGGATCAGCGGATTCCAGGCGTAAAGCTGTACGCTCGCGAGCGTCTGGCCCGGGCGGAGGCGGTGGACGGCCAGTGCGAGCGCGCCGATGGCGCCGAGCTGCGCCAGGTTCACGACCACTTTGTAGGCGAGCACCTTGTCGGCGTCGGCCCAGGTGCTCACCCCATGAGCGAGGGCCCAGGAGAGGTCGATCCAGGCCGGGCCGTAGATCGCCGGCGCGTAATGCCAGATCGGATGGATCCAGTGCATGATCGGGTTCTGGGGGAAGTAGGCCGGCAGATGCACATACGGATTCAGCTCGTAGGGTCCGGCGATCTGGCCGTAGATCGCGTAGGAGAAGAGGTCAGTGGTGAACAGGCCCGGCATCAAGAAGAGCGTCGTCTGGAACGCGACCGCCGATGCCACCACGACCACCGTCCCCCAGCCACGCGGCAGGCCGGCTCGAATCAGGAGGAAGCCGAGCAGGTACAAGACGAAGGCCCCGACGAAGGTGCGCATAAAGGCGTCGACCATAAACTCCAGCGAGCGGGCGCCCTCCGGCCAGGTGGCCTCGAAGCGAAGCAGGAGCGGGAGGAGTCGCTCCCAGACGGCCGGGTACTGGACCAGATAGGCGTAGGTGTAGTCGACGCCCTGCGTCAGGTAGTAACAAAGAGGCCAGAACGCGACGTAGACGAGCTCGCTAGCCACCGCGACAAGCAGCAAGCCGACCAGGCGAACCCAGCTCCAGGGCAACGCCCGCCGCGGCCGCGGCGGAGACAGCAGGGCAGGCCGCGCCTCGGGCTGGCGCTCGGCAGGGGCGACGGTCGGGGCTGCGGTCATGCGGCCGGGCCGTGACAGGGCCGCGCGGGCTTAGCCCGTCTTGCGCGCGATGGTCACGAAGATGTCGCCCAGGTCCACACCCACCAGACGGTCACCCTGGCCCGTCAGCCGCACCAGGCGGTCGAGGAGCCGGTAGGCCGGACGAGAGTAGGGCTCCAGGCGCGAGACCAGGTAGGAAAGGCGGACCACCCGCTTGTGCGGCGACATCTCGACGACCCGAAAGCCGGCTTTGGCCAGCATGTTGTGGAGCGTGCGCCGCGAAAAGTACACCAGGTGCATTTGCATGTACCAGGGCCAGCGCCGACCGGCCAGGCGAGGGAACAGGGCGTCGACGTTCATCGTACCGAGCGCCAGTACGCCGTTTGGCCGCAGGAGGTGGTGGATGCGGCGCAGCTCTTCGAGCGGATCGCTCAGGTGCTCGACGACGTCCCACATTGTGACGACATCGAACGACTCGGCCGAGAAGCCGGCCGCCCCCAGCGTCCCATGGCGCACGTCGAGGCCACGCTCGCGGGCGCGTTCGACCGACCAGCGCGAAGGCTCGACCCCAGCGACCTGCCACCCGGCCCGACGCGCAACGTCCAGGAACAGCCCGAGATGACAGCCCACGTCGAGCAGGCGACCGCCGGGCTCGTGGCGCGCGATGGCAGCCAGGTCGCGGCGGAACGTCTCGAGGCGGCCGCTCCGCTCCTCCTCGTAGCGCTGGTCGACGACCTCGTCGTAGGCATCGACAATCTCTTCCTGCGAAGGGACCGGGCTCTGATAGACCAGGCCACAGCGGCGGCATTTCACGATCGGACCGCAGACGCCGTAGGCAGTGCTCGTGCACGCGTACAGGTCGTCGGCCGGCCCGTGACCATTGGGTCGCTCGGCGGCGGGGTGGAGCTCGTCCGCATCCCAGGCCCCGCACAGGTTGCAGGGGACTGGCTCCAGCGTTTCAGGAAGAGCGATCTCTAGCTCAGCGGACATCGTGTCGTCATCGTCAGCGCTTCCATTCCTGGCGCGGATTTCTGCGAGGGTTGAGCGCGAGAGGGTACCGAACTCGCCCGAGGAGCACAATCTATACCACGCGGGGCAGCCCATTGGACGAGCCGTTCGACATGACCAAGCGGGCTCCGGACGCGCGGCCGATCCAGATATCCACCGCCCATCGTCGAGGGTCTGAGCAGGCGTCGCCCGCATAAGGGTACGGACTTGGAGCGTCGGCGTCAACTTTGAAGCGGAAACCGATGCTATACTCCGCCCGCCGACCACTCGGACCCGAAAGAGAGAGGCGATGCGAGACAGGATGTGCAGCGACCGGTGAGCGGTGCCTCGGGGCGGGGGCGCCTCGCCTTCCTGCGGGAGTTCCTGCGCAACCCGCACGAACTCGGATCGATCACCCCGAGCTCCCAGCACCTCGCCGGCGCGCTGCTCGACCAGATCGATTTCAGGACGGCGCGTCGCATCGTCGAGCTGGGCCCCGGTACCGGCGTCTTCACCCACG
>JACCZL010000848.1 GCA_013695975.1 Chloroflexota bacterium | reverse complement strand
CCATAAAGGCGTCGAGCAGTCCGCCCTTCACGGCCGCCTCGATCTCTGCCCCACTGAAGCCGTCGGCAGCCTCGGCCAGCTGCTCAAGGTCAAACGACTGCGGATCGCGCGCCCGCTTGGCGAGGTGCACCCGGAAGATGTCTGCCCGGTCGGCCGGCGAGGGCAGATCGACGAACACGATCTGGCCGAAGCGTCCCTGCCTGAGCTGCTCCGGGGCCAGCTGGCGCACGTCGTTCGCCGTAGCGACGACGAAGACGTCCTGCTGCTCTGCCATCCAGTTCAACAGCAGGGCGATCGTGCGGGCGGTCTCACCGCCGTCGGTGCGGTTGGAGGATTGCAGGCCCCCCACGGCCTTCTCGAACTCTGAGAGGCCAAGGATCCCTTTGAGGGTCGTGGCGATGCCCAGCGCCCGTTTGATGGACATGGCCCCGGATCCGATCACGCCGCCGCCCTCCCCCATCACACTGCCAAAGTCCAGGTCGAGCAGCGGGCGACCGAGGATGGACGAGGCGATGCGCTTGACGAGGTCCTTGCCGGTGCCGGGGAGCCCGACCAGTAACAACCCCTTGCTCGGCTCGACGCCGTAGGCACGGGCCGCCGGGGTGAAGGTGATCGCGGCTTCATGCAGCAGCTGCCGCAGATTGGCGTAGCCGCCCAGGTGGTCGGCCGGCTCGGGATGGCTGTAGGTGAGTGCCCCCGACTGGCGGATCACGGCGCGCTTCTCTTCCAGGATCAGGGGGAGCGAAGCCGGCCCGATGCCGCGGTGCGCGATGGCCGCCTTGGCCACGGCGTTCTCGATTTCCGTTTCGGTCAGCCCGAGCAGCCCTTGCACGAGCTGCTCTTCGGTGCGCTGGTCCACCGCCAGGGTTACGCCCAGAGCACCGGCGCCGTCCGCCAGCCGCTCCAGCTGCAGGCGGAGCAGGTGGCCGACCTCGGCCTCGTCCGGCAAAGGCAGGTCGATCCGTTTGACCTCTTTCTCAAGGCCGGGCAGATCCGGGAAGGTTGGCCCGACGAAGAGCACGGTGACCGGCCGCGCCTTGATGGTCCAGGCCAGCTCACGCAGCCGGCGCACCAGCTGCGGCTCCTCGCTGCCGAAAGGGGCCAGGTAGGCGCCGTAGTCGCACAACACGTAGAGCCCCTGCTCGGCGGCTGCGATGTGCTCGAGCACGCTGAAGGGGTCCTCGGTGTCGGGAACGGGGCGGTCGTTCGGGCCGACGCGCGGGCCGGCCGCCTGGCGCAGGCCCCCGGTCCGACTCCACCAGTAGAGCCCCTTGGCCTTGTGCCGGTCGAGCTGTGCGACCGCCCCGATGAGGCGTCGGAAGCGCAGCTCCTCGAAGGTGGAGACGGCGATCAGGGGGTAGCGGGCGCGGATCAGGATGTCCAGCTCCCGCACCAGCGCAGCGAGACCGGATGTGTCCGCTGTGGTCGGGGTGGCGGTGGCTGTGTCGTGGGAAGAGCGTGTCATGGAAGAACCTCCTGGGATTGAGATGCTCGTGAAAATCGGGTAGATCGGGCGGAGCGCCGAGAGCAACGCCGGGTCGGGGAATGGCCCGTCGGATCGAGGACACTGGAAATCAGGGGGATGCCGCTACAGCTCCAGGGCACCCATGCGGGTGGGTTCGGTGAGGGCGCGGGCGTCGGCGTAGCAGAGGCCGATGATGTCGTCGAGTACCTCCCCGATCGGCCCTGGCTCGCGCTTGGTCTTGCCGGCCGGGCGGCTGGCCAGCCGTTCCAGCTCGGCGATGAGCGCGTCGAGCTCGGCATCCTTTTGCCACGACATGAGGCGGAACCACCGCGCCAGCTGGCGTGCCCGTTTGGCAGAGGCGCCGTGCAGGACTTCATGCTTGTGCAGCGAGTCACGAATCGCGGCGGCGGCCTCGTACACCGCGGCGTGCACCTGCTTGGCGGCCTCTTCCAGTGGGGACATCGCCTCGTGGAGCCGCTCCCGCGCCGCATCGACCTTCATCTGACGCAGCCGTTCCTTGACGGCAGCTTCGCGCCGCCTCTCCTCCTCTTCGGCCTCGGCCTGTTTGCGCAGGCGGTCCTGCTCGGCCCACAGCTCCTGTTGCATCAGGTGCTCGCGTGCCTCGCGGTGACGCCGCTCTACGG
>JACCZL010000833.1 GCA_013695975.1 Chloroflexota bacterium | reverse complement strand
GTCCGGTGGCCGCCGCCTCGCCGGTTGCGAGCCCGGTCGCCGCGGCGTCCCGGGCCGCCCAGCCCGCCGCAGCGTTCAGGCCCGGCCCGATCGCCGGTGCCCCGCCGACCCGGCAAGTCGAGTACGTCATCAGCACCAACCCTGGCGGCGGATCGGACATCTACGCCCGGTTTATGATCGGCGTCATCGAAAAGTACAGTCTATCGCCGCAGCCGTTCCTGCCGATCAACCGCGACGGCGGCGCCGGCGCGGTCGCCATGCAATATGTCGCCGCCAAGCAGGGCGACCCGCACGCCGTGATGATCACGCTGAACAGCTTCATCACCACTCCGATGCTCCAGAAGCTTCCCTTCACGTCGGACACCTTCACACCGGTGGCGCTGCTGGGCCTCGACTCGTTCTTCCTCTGGGTCCCGGCCGAGAGCCCCTTCAAGACCTTCGGCGACTTTCTCACCGCCGCGAAGGAGCGCGAGATCGCGGTCGCCGGCACCGGGTCCAAGCAGGAGGACGAGATCCTGTTCAAGCTGATCGAGATGCGCGGCGGCACCAAGCCGTTCCGGTACGTTCCCTTCAGGGGAGGCGGTGAGGTCTGTACCGCGCTGGCGGGCAATCAGGTCGAAGCGACGGTCAACAATCCGAGCGAGTGCCTATCGTTCCACCCGGACAAGGTGCGCCCGCTGGCCGCCTTCCTCGACAATCGCTCGCCGGCGTTCAGGGACCTGCCGACCGCCAAGGAGCTGGGGCTCGACATCTCGTACTCCAACATGCGGGCCGTGGTGGCCGCGCCGGGGATCAGCCGAGAGCAGCAACAATGGCATGAGGGCCTGTTCAAGCAGGTGTACGACAGCCCCGACTGGCAGGACTTCCTGCAGAAGAACGCCCTCGACGCGCAGTTCCTGGCCGGCGACCAGTTCAAGAAGTTCCTGGACGACTTCGAGGCGCTGCACAAGGACTTGATCGAGCGAGCCGGCTGGGCCGAGTAAGGGCCGCCGATGAGGCTCGCACAGCTCGACACCCGCAAGGCCGAGATCGTCGTCGGCGCATTGCTGGTCGCGACGGCCGCGATCGTCGTCCGTGAGACCGTCCGGCTCGGTGCCGGCTGGGGACTGAGCGGCCCTCAGCCCGGCTTCTTCCCGACCATCGCGGCGCTGCTCATGGCCGTCGGCGCCGTGGTCCTAATCGTGCGGGCCGCCCGCGGTCCAGGCCGCCCGCTGTTCGACTCCCAGGACCAGGCCGTCTCGGTGCTCAAGGTCGGTGCCCCCCTCGTCGCGGCGGTCGTCTCGCTCCAGTACCTCGGTTTCTACCTGATGACCGCCCTGTATGTGGGGCTCTTCGCGCTGTGGTACGGGCGCTACCGGTGGTACGTGGCCCTGTCGGCCGGCCTCGTGCTCCCGATCGCCCTGTTCTTGGCCTTCGAACGGGGCTTCCGGATCCCGCTGCCGAAGAGCGTCTTGTACCCCAGCATCCTGCCGTTGTAGGAGTGCCGTGTGGAAGCCTTGACGGGCCTGGCGTACGGGTTCACGGTCGCGCTCGAGCCCTACAACCTGTTCTTCTTGCTGCTCGGGGTCGTGCTCGGCCTGGTCGTCGGGGTGCTGCCGGGCCTGGGCGGGACGAGCGGGGTCGCCATCCTGCTACCAGTCACGGTGTTCATCGCCCCGAACGCGGCCATCATGCTGCTGGCCGGGATCTACTGGGGGGCCCTCTTCGGCGGGGTGGTGACCTCGATCCTGTTCAACATCCCGGGCGAGCCCTGGTCGGTCGCGCTCCTCTTCGACGGCCACCCGCTGGCCAAAATGGGGCGGGCCGGCTTCGCGCTCACGGCCGCCTTCGTCGCGTCGTTCTTCTCGGGCTTGATCGCCAACGTGCTGTTCACCTTCTTCGCCCTGCCGCTGGCCGAGTTTGCCCTCCGCTTCGGCCCGCCGGAGATCTTTGCCATCATGCTGATGGCGTTCGGGACCTTCGTCGGGATGGGCGGCAGCTCGCCGATCAAGACGATCGTGATGCTCGGCGCGGGCTTTCTGCTCGCTTCGGTCGGGCTGGACATCGTGACCGGGCAGCCGCGCCTCACCTTCGGGAGCATCACGCTCCTGAGCGGGTTCAACTTCGTGCCGGTGACGATCGGCTTGTTCGGGATCGGCGAGATCCTCGCCGGGGCGGAGGAGGAAGAAGCCGGCAAGGGCGGGATCAGCAGCCGGGTGGGCCTCGCCGAGCTTACGGAGTCGATCCGCGAGCATGGCCGGCACATCTGGCTGTTCCTGGCGTCCACGCTCGTCGGGTTCTGGGTCGGGGTCATGCCCGGGACCGGCGCCACCCCCGCCTCGTTCATGGGCTACGGCATGGCCCGCCAGTACTCGAAGAATCCCGAGCAGTTCGGGAAGGGTGCGATCCAGGGGGTGATCGCCCCGCAGGCAGCCGCGAACGCGGCCGGTGTGGGCTCGATCCTGCCCATGGTCACACTAGGGGTCCCTGGTTCCCCGACCGCGGCGGTGATCATGGCTGGCCTGTTCATCTGGGGCCTCACGCCCGGGCCGCAGCTCTTCCTGGACAAGCCGGACTTCGTCTGGGGCTTGATTGCCAGTCTTTACATCGCCCAGACGGCGGCGCTGCTCATCTGCCTGGCCGCGGTGCCGCTGCTGGCGGCGATCATGAAGGTCCCGTACGCGTTGCTGACGCCGTTCATTGTCGTCATCAGTATCCTTGGCGCCTACGCGATCAACAACTCCATCTTCGACGTCTGGATCACGCTGATCTTTGGCCTGGTGGGGTACGTGCTCAGCAAGCTGAGGTACCCCCTCGCGCCGCTCGTCGTCGCCCTCGTGCTGGGCGATCCGACCGAGTCGGCGCTACGGCAGACCCTCATCCTCAGCGGCGGCTCACTGGACATCCTCTTCACCCGCCCGATCGCCGGGCCGCTGACTGTCGTCGCGCTCCTGCTCTTCCTGCTGCCCGTGATCCAGTGGGGGCGGCGAAGGCTGCGAGGGCGAGCGGAGGCGACCACGCCGGCCGGGACGTAGCGACTCGTGGCTCCCCGCCCGAGGAGGTCGTCCGGCCCGGCGGCGTTCGAGCGGCGATGAACACGCCGCCGCCGGTCCGGCCTGACGGATGGCGTCGATCGTCATCGCCGGGTGCGGAACGCTCGGCGACCACTTGCCGCTGGTCGGCCCGGGGGCGTTCGGCAGCATGCCGGTCGTGAACCCGGCCGCCGTTCTGGCCGTCCACGCTCGGGCGGCGGCGGGCCGAGGGTTGCGTGCTTGCCACGAGCGACGCATCAGACGACTCTTTCGCTCCGCAGCCTTTCGATGTCCTCCTCGCCATAGCCCAGCTCGCGCAGCACCGCGTCGGTATGTTCGCCGAGCAGCGGGGCCGGGCTCCGGACCTCGGCGGGCGTCTCCGAGAGCTTCCAGGGGAAGCCGGTGACGCTGGTCTCGCCGGCGATGGGGTGGACCACCCGCTGGCGGAGCTCGAGGTGCTCGGTCTGGGGGTCGGCGAAGACCTCGGCCAGCGTGGAGACGGGGCCGCAGGGGACCTCGGCGGCTTCGAGGGTGCCGATGGCCTCGGCGACGGTCAGCTCGGCGAAGCGTCGCTGGATCCGCTCGCTCAGGGGCTCGCGATTACTCACTCGGTCGCGGTTCGTCGCGAAGCGCGGGTCTTCGAGCAGCTCGTCCAGTCCCAGGGCCCCGCAGAAGCGACGCCACATCCCTTCGGTGCCGCAGCCGACGTTGACGTAGCCGTCGCTCGCGACGAACGTCTCGTAGGGGGCGATGCTGGGGTGGCGGTTGCCGGCCAGCCCGGGCGGCTGACCGGTCGCGAAGTAGCGCCCGGCCTGGAACGTCAACAAGGCGACCTGGCCGCCGAGCATCGACGTGTCGATCCACTGACCTCGGCCGGTCGATTCGCGCACGTAGAGGGCGCAGGCCACGGCGTAGGCCCCGAACATGCCGGCCGCGATATCGCCGATCGGGATGCCGAACTTCGTCGGCGGTCCCTCCACCGGTCCAGTCAGGCTCATCCCGCCGCCCATACCCTGGACGATCTGGTCGTAGGCCGGCTGACCAGCCCGCGGACCGGTCTGGCCGAAGCCCGAGATCGAGCAGTAGATCAGCCTGGGGTTGAGCCCGGCCGCCTCGTCGTAGCTCATGCCGAGCCGCCCCATCGTGCCGGGGCGGAAGTTCTCGACCAGGACGTCGGAGCGCTGGACTAGCCGTCGCAAGATCTCGCGACCCTCTGGTCGCTTCATGTCCAGCGTGAGACTCTTCTTGTTGCGGTTGATGCTGAGGAAGTAAGAGCTTTCGCCCTCGATGAAGGGCGGCCCCCAGCCGCGGGTCTCGTCGCCCGAGCCGGGCAGCTCGACCTTGACCACCTCGGCTCCCATGTCGCCGAGCATCAGCGAGCAGTAGGGCCCGGCCAGGGCCCGAGTAAGGTCGAGCACGCGCACGCCGTCGAGCGATCCGGGCATCGGGGTCCTCCTGGATCTCGTGTAGGGGCGCACGGCGTGCGCCCTCACTTCGCTGCGCCGGCGGCAGGGCGCACGCCGTCCGCCCCTACGCGGTGACCGCCGTCACGGCAGGATACGAAGTTGTGACCCCCCGGTCAATTGCCGGCGGCTTCGGGCGGGTGCTAGTATGCGTGGGCCGTTGGGTGAAGGCTACGTGTCCGAACCGCTCGAACTGATCGCGGACGAAGTCCGCTCCTGCACCAGGTGCCGCCTCTACCAGACCGCGAAGCAGGGGGTGCCTGGAGAGGGCAATCCCCGGGCTGACGTCCTGCTCGTCGGCGAAGGACCGGGCTTCCACGAGGACGTGCAGGGCCGCCCGTTCGTCGGGCCAGCCGGCAAGCTCCTCGACGAGCTGCTTGCCAGGGCCGGCCTGAGCCGCGAGGATGTCTTCATCACTAACGTCGTCAAGCACCGCCCCCCCGACAACCGAGACCCGCGGCCCGACGAGATGGAGGCCTGCGGCGACTACCTCGATCGGCAGATCGCGGCGATCCGGCCCAAGCTGATCGTGACCCTCGGTCGCCACTCGATGGCGACGTTCTTCGGGCCGGCTGCCAGGATCAGCCAGATCCATGGGACGACCAAGCCCTGGCGAGATATGCTGGCCTACGCCTGCTTCCATCCGGCCGCGGCGCTCCACCAGCCGCGGTTTCGTGAGCTGCTCGAACAGGACTTCGACGGCTTGCCGCGCGCCCTCGCGCAGGCCCGTGAGCGCGCGAACGCCCTGGCGTCTGGCGCCCCCGACTCCTCCCCCACCTCGGAAACGGCTGAGCAGGCGAGTGACGAGCAGCTCAGCCTGTTCTAGCTGATGGCAAGACGCCAGGCGAAGTTGGCCACGCGCCGCAAGCCTGCTGTGACCGCTCGCCGCGGTGGGCCCCGCTTCCGCTTGCGCCTGCCGTGCAGTCGCGGGCGCTTTGCCGACATCCTCGCCCTTGTCTGCGTGGCGCTCGGCATCATCTGCAGCCTGGCCTTGGTCTTCCCCTCCGGCCAGGTAACCGGTCCAATCCGGTACTGGATGGGCGCCCTTCTCGGCTGGACCGCCTTCCTGGTGCCCGTCTGGCTGATCGCGATCGGACTCCTGCGCTTGCTGGTCGGCATGCGCCCTGACCCGGGACTGCCGAGCGGGCGCTTGGCGGGCGCAATTCTGGCTACCCTTGCCCTGCCGGCGGTCTTGCACCTGCTGCCGTTCGGCGACGACGACTCGGCCAGGCGGGCCCTCGACCTCCACGAAGGTGGTGGGGCGCTCGGCTTCTACCTCTCGACCGGCCTGGAAGACGCCCTCGGCTACGCCGCGGCGATGGTCGTGCTGCTGGCCGCCCTCGCGCTCGGGCTGTTGCTGATCTTCGACCTGACGCTGACCCAGGCTGCCTTCGCGGTCGGCGTCAGCGCACTCTTCGCGGCGCGGGTCACGAGTCGTGGGGCGACCGCCCTCTACAAGCGGCACTTCGGGCCGCGTCTGCGCGTCAATCGCCCCATGCCGACCGCCCCGCGCACCAAGCCGATCGGCTCGGCGCTGTCGAAGGTGGCTGCCCTCCTGCGCCGCATCGGCGTCAAGCCTTCCGATGAGGCGACGAACCTGCCCAAGCCGACCGCGTTGCCAGTCAAGTCGAGCAGCCCAGCTCGGGCCATGGCGGCCAGCAAGTCTGCCGAGGTGACACCGCGGGGAGGCGCTTCCACATCGGCGCAGACGCCGACTGGGCCGGCTGGGAACGGGCTGGCCTGGCGTCTGCCGCCGATGACGCTGCTCACGGTCGGCACGCCCGCCGAGCTGAGCCAGGCCGACGTCCGAGCCCAGGCCAGGATCATCGAGGAGACTCTCCAGAGCTTCAACATCCAGGCCCGCGTGACCGAAGTCAACTCGGGGCCCACGGTGACCCAATTCGGGCTCGAGCCGGGCCCGGGCGTCGCGGTCAACCGCATCATGGCCCGCAACAACGACCTTGCCCTGCGGCTTGGGGCATCCGCATTGCGGCTCGAGGCGCCGGTGCCGGGTCGGCGCGTCGTCGGCGTCGAGGTCCCCAATCGCGCGGGCTCGATGGTCAGTCTGCGCGAGCTGCTCGAGTCGGATGCCTGGGCCAAGATCCGCTCCAAGCTGCGGCTGGCGCTTGGACGCGACGTCTCTGGTCATGCCGTCATCGGCGACCTGGCCAGGATGCCGCACCTCCTGATTGCCGGCGCGACCGGCAGCGGCAAGTCGGTCTGCATCAACTCGATCATCGCCTCGCTGATCTGTCAGAGTACGCCCGACGAGCTACAGTTCGTGATGATCGACCCGAAGATGGTCGAGCTGGTCAACTTCAACGGCATCCCACACCTCAGGATGCCCGTGGTGACCGACATGGAGCGGGTCGTCGGCTCGCTCAAGTGGGTCGTCCGCGAGATGGAGCGTCGCTACGCCCTGTTCGCCAAGCGGTCGGCTCGCAACATCGAGGCCTTCAATAAATCCGTCGAGCATGACCCGACCGAAAAGCGAATGCCGTTCCTGGTGGTGGTGATCGACGAGCTGGCCGACATGATGATGACCGCTGGCGACGAGGTCGAGCGGATCCTCTGCCGCCTGGCCCAGCTCGCCCGCGCCACTGGCATCCACCTCGTCGTCGCCACCCAGCGACCGTCGGTCGACGTCATCACCGGCCTGATCAAGGCCAACTTCCCGACCCGGATCTCGTTCGCGGTCAGCTCGCACATCGACTCGCGCACGATCCTCGACACGGCCGGCGCCGAGAAGCTGCTCGGCCGTGGGGACATGCTCTTCCTCCCCCAGGACTCGAGCAAGCCGGTCCGAGTGCAGGGGGCCTTCGTTTCCGATGAGGAGATGCAGCGCCTGGTCGAGTTCTGGCGCACGCTCGGGCCGCCCCGTTACAGCACGCAGGACGTCGAAGAGATCGAGAGCCTCGGTCGAGCGGGGCCCGACGAGGACGTCGATGAGCTAGTCGAGAAGGCGGCCGACGTCGCGACCCAGTACCGCCGCATCTCGACGTCCCTGCTCCAGCGCCGCCTCGGTATCGGCTACCCCCGCGCCGCCCGATTGGTCGATCTCCTGGAGGAGCGCGGCATCGTCGGACCGTCCGAAGACGGCAAGTCGCGCGAGGTTCTGGAGCGCGAGCCCCTGTCCGTCGACTCGTAGGAGCGCGGCATGGCACCGACCCACTCCGCTTACCACGATCACGGGCGCGGCAAGTGGGCGCGATGAATCGCGCCCCTACGGCTCAAACGAAGCCGTCGCATCGCGTCGGGGCGCGATGTATCACGCCCACGCATCACCCCAGGGACGACGTCGAGAAAGGCGACGGACGTGCCGCGCTCCGCCACGCTCGTCTCGGCGCCCTGCTCTGGGCCCTCGGGCTCGGCCTGCTGCTCTATTACCTGGTCGCCTACCTCGATCATGTCGCGGCGCTCGCACGCTACCCGTATGACTTCGACCAGGGTGAGGGTTACGACGTCAACAGCGGCTGGCTGCTCGCTCGCGGTCTCCCGATCTACACCGACAACAGCGTCTATCCCTACTACTCCTCCAACTATCCGCCGGTCTTCTCGCTTCTGCTGGCCCCGATCGTGGCAACCTTCGGGCCGGTCCTGGCGACGGGGCGCGTCCTCTCGGCGACCGCGGCGCTGCTGACCGCGGGACTGATCGGCGCGGTCGTCTTCCGACGCACCCACCACGGACCCGCCGCCCTCACCGCCGGCCTCTTCTACATCGGCTCGAACTACGT
>JACCZL010000810.1 GCA_013695975.1 Chloroflexota bacterium | reverse complement strand
CGGTCCTGGCGGCCTTGGAAGCGCTGGCCCCCGCGGCCGGGACCGAGACGGCCGAGGAGGTCCGCAAGGCGCTCGGCTACTTCACGACGAACGCGAGCCGGATGGACTACCCGCGCTTCCTGGCCCGCCAGGTGCCGATCGGCTCCGGGGCGGTCGAATGCGCCTGCAAGACCCTGGTCCAGGCGCGGGCTAAGCAAGCCGGCCTGCGCTGGAGCCGGGCGGGGGTGCAGGCCGTCCTCAGCCTGCGAGCCGTGCACCGCTCCGGCCGCTGGGACCAGTTCTGGCAGACCCGGCCGCAGCGGCGGCGCCCGGCGGTCTTCCCACGCCGCGGGGCCCTCGTCAGCTTCCCCGACCAGGCCGACCCTCCGGCGATTCCCGATTCCAGCGACCAACAGGCCGCCTATTCTCACAATAGTGAGGCGCACCCCTACCTCGGCCTGCTCAAGCTCGCATGCGCCCTGATGTGGTATCATCGCGTCCCCGGGCGGCCATAGGTCCTGAGGCCGGTGGGCATAGCTGCTCCGCCCGCATCGGCTGCGAGGGGGTGCCATGGGCATCTGGGCGAGCGGTTCCCCGTATGAGGCGTACGTCGGCCGCTGGAGCCGACTGGTCGCGCGGGAGCTCCTGGACTGGCTCGCCGTGCCGAGCGGCAGCCGATGGCTGGATGTCGGTTGCGGGACCGGCGCGCTGAGTGAGGCCATCCTACGGGACGCGTGCCCCGCTGAAGTGGTGGGCATCGACCCGTCTGACGGCTTCATCGCCTACGCGCGTGAACGCGTCAGGGATGAGCGCGCCAGGTTCGACGTGGCCGATGCGCGGGCATTGCCCTTCAAGGATGCCCGGTTCGATGCCGTCGTGAGCGGGCTGGTGCTGAACTTCATCGAGAGCCCGGAGCGCGGCCTGGCCGAGATGGTCCGGGTGGCGCGACCGAGCGGCACGGTCGCGGCCTACGTCTGGGACTACGCGGGTGAGATGCAGCTCATGCGGCGCTTCTGGGACGCGGCAACGGCGCTGGATCCGGGCGCCCGAGATCTGGATGAGGGACGCCGCTTCCCGGTCTGCCGGCCGGAGCCGCTCGACCGGCTGTTCCGCGATGCCGGCCTCGAGGACGTCGCGGTCCGGTCCATCGACGTACCGACGGTCTTCCGCGACTTCGACGACTACTGGTCACCGTTCCTGGGCGCGCAAGGGCCGGCGCCGAGCTACGCAATGGCACTGGGCGAACAGCAGCGCGTCGCTCTCCGGGAACGGATCCGCGCAGGACTCCCAGCCGCGGACGACGGATCGATACGCCTGATCGCCCGCGCCTGTGCAGCACGCGGCACCACAAGCCCCGGCTAGAGTGCTCGATCCGATGCCCCGGGCCGGGCGGGGCCGGGATCCGAGAGGAGTGTCGCATGGCAGGCCAGCCGCAATGGCAGCAGGTCGGCGGGAGCGCCGCCGAGGTCTATGAGCGCCACCTCGTCCCGGCCATGTTCGCTCCTTGGGCTCCGCGACTCATCGAGGCGGCCGACCTAGGCCCCGCGGAACGTGTCTTGGACGTTGCGTGCGGCACCGGGGTGGTGACGCGGCTCGCCGCGGAGCGGATTGGCGGCGATGGCTGGGTCGTCGGGCTGGATCTCAACGCCGCCATGCTCGCGGTCGCCCGCTCGCTGCCTCCGGCCTCGGGCGCTCCCATCGAATGGTGCGAGGCCAGCGCGCTCGCCATGCCGCTGCCGGACGGGGCCTTCGACGTGGTGCTGTGCCAGCAGGGCCTGCAGCAGTTTCCAGATCGCCCGACGGCGTTGGGCGAGATGCACCGCGTCCTGCGATCTCCCGGTCGGCTGGCAGCAAGCGTCTGGGGTCGGATCGAGCGGAGCCCGGGCATGGCCGCCCTGGTGCAAGCGCTCGAGCGGCACGTGAGCGCGGCGGCGGCCGACAACCGGCGCGCACCGTTCGCGCTCGGCGATGCAGATGAACTGGGCAACCTGGTCAGGGGCGCCGGGTTCCGCGACGTTACCGTTCGCTCGCTCGTCAACAGGGCTCGCTTCCCGTCTCCCGAGAAGCTCGTCGAGTACCAGCTCGCCGCGACACCGCTATCGACGCTAGGTGGCATGACCGATCAGGCGCGCGCCGCGATCATCCGGGACGTTAGCGCGGCGCTGCGGGCGTACGTCGACGATGACGGCCTCACCTTCCCGATGGAAGCGCACTTCGTGGTCGCTCGCACATGAGAGTTCCGGTTCCCGGTCTGAGATAGTCACTTACCGCGGGGCCGGCGAGGGGCTGCGCCCGCGCCGGACGGTCGGCCGCCTGGTGGCGGACCGTCTCCTGGCGGCTCGAGATGTGAGCGGACTCTGGTGAAGATGCGGCCGAGGTCCTGGATGTCGGCGGAGTCGAGCAGATGGAGCAGGTGCTCGCGCACGGACGTTACGTGCGCCAGGGCCGCTCGACCGAGTGTCCGGCGCCCCTTCGGGGTGATGATGGCGTAACTGCCGCGGCGGTCGTCGTCGCAGGGCTGGCGGCTGATGACGCCCTCGCGCGCCATTCGCGCGACCTGGTAGGTCAGGCGGCTCGGCGAGAAGACCATCCGATCGGCCAGCTCACGCATCCGCAGCCGCCCTTCGGGGGCTTCCGAGAGCAGCAGGAGGACGTGGTACTCGAACATCGTCATCCCCTGCGAGGCCTGCAGGTCGTCGTCGATGCGGGCGTTGAGGCGCAGGCTGCCCTCGATGTAGGCGCGCCAGGCGGCTTCTTCGGTGGGGGAGAGCCAGCGGGTCATGCTCTTACCATACGCGGTCGTTCAAATTTTGACAACCGCGCTCTCCGGCTGTATACTTCAAAATTGAACGAGATGCCGAGCGTGGCGCCTCGTGACTCCGGGAGGCACAGCATGCCAGCAGTTACCGTCGACGACATCCTCGCCCTGCCCAGGGTGGCCCAGATCGAGCCGGGGCGCACCGCGCTGCGCCGGGTGCGCTCCGTCAGCACGGCGCCCAGCGGCTTCGAAGGCGAGGGCTTCCCAGTTCGCCGCGCGTTCGCCGGTGTCTCGCTGACCGATCTCGACCCGTTCGTCCACCTCGACCAGATGGGCGAGGTGGAGTACGCGCCCGGCGAGCCGAAGGGCACCCCGTGGCACCCGCACCGCGGATTCGAGACCGTCACCTATATGATCGACGGTGTCTTCGAGCACCAGGACTCCAACGGGGGCGGCGGCGTCATCACCAACGGCGACACCCAGTGGATGACCGCCGGGGCCGGCATCCTGCACATCGAGAAGCCGCCGGAGTGGCTGGTCGTCAGCGGGGGCCTGTTCCACGGCCTGCAGCTCTGGGTCAACCTGCCGTCGCGGGACAAGATGGTCGCCCCGCGCTACCAGGACATCCGCGGCGCGTCCGTGTCGCTGCTCAGCTCGCCCGACGGAGGCGCCCTGGTGCGCCTGATCGCCGGAGACCTTGGCGAGCACCGCGGGCCCGGCGCCACCCACACCCCGATCTCGATCGTCCACGCCACCGTCCAGCCGGGGGCCGAGCTAGATCTCCCTTGGAGGTCGGACTTCAACGCGCTGGTTTACGTCCTGAGCGGTTCGGGCTATGTCGGGGCCGAGCGCCGACCCGTGGGCATGGGGCAGCTCGCCGTCCTCGACGCTGGGGACGCGATCCGGGTGGGCGCCGACCGCGCCCAGGACAGCCGCACTCCGGCCCTCGACGTGTACGTCATGGGCGGGCTGCCGATCCGCGAGCCGGTCGCCCACTACGGCCCGTTCGTGATGAACACCCGCGATCAGCTCGTCCAGGCGTTCGAGGACTACCAGGCCGGACGGCTGGGGTCGATCCCGGCTGATTAGCGTCGCTAAAGGACTGTCTGAACAGGGCGTGTCGGCCACCCGGCAACGGCGTGACCTCTTTGGGTGGAGGCGCAGGTGCGATAGGCTCGCCGCATATCGTGGGAACGCCAGATGGGAACGCCAGGAGAGGAGCGATGACGAGCCAGACGAACCCCGCCGAGGCCGAAGTCGAGCAGGCGGCCAGGGCATGGATGGAGGCCGCTGGGCGGCGCGACGCCGATGCTCTCGACCGGGTCCTCGCGGCAGAGTTCACCATGGTCACCAACCAGGGCAGCCAGATCGACAGGGTCCAGTGGCTGGAGAACATGCTGCACCGCGTCGGGCCCGAGTTCCTGGACGTGCGGGTCCACGTGTACGGAGATGCCGCGCTCATGACCCGTACGGGCCAAAAAGGGGGCCATCCGGCGCCGGCCCAGACCGCGCCCAGACGCCGCCAGCGGGAAGATAGGCCGCCCCGGCCCGCCGGGCGGTACCCCCCAGGGCGCCGCTCCGGCTCCAGGTACCGCCCCAGCAAGCATCTAGCGCGTCGCCTGGTCGGTCGGTTCGCGATGGCCTTGGGCACCGGGCCCTGAGCCGTCGTGGCCTCACCACGCTGGCTTAGTAGCTCGGGCAAGAATAAAGTTCACAGATGATCGGTCAGGCGCGGGGTGACGGTGTAGTTCGATTCGCCATGGAACGCATGTGGCGTCAACTGGACGCGCGCGAGTTCCTCGTCTGAGACCTTCACCGTGGTCGGATACGCGCCTG
>JACCZL010000805.1 GCA_013695975.1 Chloroflexota bacterium | reverse complement strand
GGGGGGCGCCTCGTAAAGGAGAAATGGCATGACCTTCACCCGTACTGACCGCCGGATCGGGCGGTTGCTGACGCGCGAGAACCTCGGGCTGACCGCCCTTGCCGGGGCGATGGCCCTGGCGACCGTCTGGACGCCGTCGGCGCGTCTCGACGCCTCCGACCACATCGACTCGCCGTCGATCACCCAGGACCGCGGCTCCGATCTGACCGACACCTATGCGTTCCTCGACCCGAACGACAACGCGAAGGTGGTCCTGATCATGAGCACCCAGGGGTTCGTCGTCTCGGGCGAGCACTTCGGCATGGCCATCTTCGACCACAACATCCGGTATCGGTTCGAGATCGAGAACACGGGCGACGCCCAGCCGGACACGTTCGTCGACGTGACCTACTCCAAGGGACTCGGCCGTACGATGAACCAGATGGCGACCGTCAGGCTGCCCGGCGGCGCGGAAGTCATGGCGCCGACAACCCCTTCGAATCAGGAATACACCCCGCCCCCGCCCATCGTCACGTCCGATGAAGGGACGAGAGTCACCTTCTACGCCGGCGTGGCCGATGATCCGTTCTTCCTGGACGATACCGGTGCGAATCGCATGGTCGGCTCGTCGATCATGAACCCCGGCAATCCAGACAAGTCGTTGTTGGCGGAGCGCGGCGGACGCGACACCTACGCGGGCTTCAACACGCTGATCACGGCCGTCAGTGTTCCGGCCGACATGCTGCGCGGCAAGTCGAACGTGATCGGTGTCAACGCAGTCACCCAGCGTCGGACCAACCAATCGATCAGGCCGACCGGCGAGGTGGTCGGGTCCGGAGATTGGGTGACCGTCGACCGCGATGGGGGGCCGCTGGTCAACAACGGCCTGATCCCGCCGCCGCGCAAGGATGAGTACAATGCCGCGACGACGATGGACGACGCGAATGGGCGGTTCGCGGACGACATCGTCAAGTCGCTGCGGGGTCTGGGCACCGACGACGCCCACATCGCGATGCTCGCCGAGGCAGCGGTTCTCAAGGGCGACATCCTGCGCCTCGACCTCACGGTTCCGAATAGCGGGCCGCAAGGTGGGAACAACCCCGACGGCGGCTTCGGAAAGATGGGCGGGCGTCGCCTCATTGACGATGTCGTCGACATCGTGTTCACGATCATCAACAACGACGAGCCTCTGGGCGACAAGGTCGACGGGAACGAAGTGGCGTTCCGCAACGAGTTTCCGTTCGTCGCCGATCCGGCCCAGCCGTTCCCGCCCGGCAGCGGCCCGGACGATCGAACGCGCCAGTAACCCTCGGGCAGTCCCGCGCCGACGGTACACCACCATCGGCGTGGGACTGCCCGGCGTTTAGAGGCGCTCAGGAATCGGATGGAACATAAGCGCTTCGGCGCCATCCAGCTCCCGCAAGCCAAGCTCGCGCGTCTCTTGGCGTTCGGGCTCGTCTTGGTGAGCCTCAAGCTGTACAGTGGATGGGGCTCGGCGCCGGCGGTAGCTCCCGCACCGTCCCCGCCGGCTGCCGCGCCGCTGCCATCTGAGGACCGGGCGGCCGATCAGACGATCCGGTTCCTCGAAGATCGGGTGAGGCGCGATCCGGAAGACTTCGGCGCGTACAACAGGCTCGCCGGCTCCTACCTTCAGCGCCTGCGCGAGACGGGGAACACCGAGTACCTCAGTCTGGCGTTTCGCGCGGCACGCAGATCGCTCGACGTCATCCCGGCGGAACGGAACATTGGCGGCCTGTCCGCGCTTGCCCAGGCCGAGTACGCCTCGCACGAGTTCGCCGCCGCGCGTGACCACGCCCTCCAGTTGACCGAGCTCGACGCCGGCAAGAGCTATCCGTACGGAATGCTCGGCGACGCGCTGCTCGAGCTGGGCGAGTACGAAGAGGCGACCGAAGCGTTCCGCCAGATGGCGGCCCGGAGCGGTCAGAGCGTCGGGACTGACACACGATTAGCTCGCCTCGCCGCGCTCAGAGGCGAGACGGAGAGAGCGCAAGGCCACCTCTTCACGGCGCTGGCGTTTGCGCTCGACCTGCCAGTCCCGCCGCGCGAAACCGTCGCCTGGTGCCGCTGGCAGTTCGGCGAGGCCGCCTTCGCCGTCGGCGACTACGAGACCGCCGAGCGGCACTACCGCGACGCGCTGGTAACGTTCCCCGGCTACTACAACGCCCTCGCCTCGCTTGGCCGGGTCCGTGCCGCCCGCGGCGACATCGCCGCTGCCATCGAACAGTATGAGGACGTCGTCCTCCGCCTTCCCGACCCGACGTTCGTCGCCGCGCTCGGCGATCTGTACACCCTCGCCGGCCGACCTGACGACGCGGCGACGCAGTACGCGCTCGTCGAGCAGATCGCGCGCCTCAGCGCCCTGAACGGCGCGCTGTACAACCGCCAGCTCGCCCTCTTTTACGCCGACCACGACCTGAACGCCGACGTCGCCTACGCGAACGCCGTGGCCGAATATCAGGAGCGGCGCGACGTCTACGGCGCGGACGCCGTGGCCTGGACCGCGCTCAAGGCGGGCAAGCTCGCCGAAGCGCAAGCGGCGATGCAGGAGGCGCTGCGGCTCGGCACGCGAGACGCGCGGCTCTTCTATCACGCCGGGATGATCGCGCGCGCCGCCGGCGACGAGGCGACCGCCCGGGACGATCTCGAGCGCGCGCTAGCACTCAACCCGGGATTTGACCCCTTGCAGTCCCACATCGCCAGGGGCGTCGTCGCGGCGCTCGGTGAGGGCGCTCGTTACGGTCTGAAGTAGAGACCATCTCGACGGTTGAGCAGGAGATGGCCGGGAGGCTAGAAGTGACGGCGTGAGTACAAGTCCAAGCACTTTTGGACCAAGTATTTCGACGCCGACGTCCGGCAGACGATCGCGGGCGGAGGCGTGCAGTTGGAGGGCACAGACATGGTGGCAATCACCGAGCGCAACGATCTGGGACGCAAGCTTGAAAGCGTAGGCGAGGGGCTGATCCGGTACGGGCTCGTGATCGTCCTGGTGTGGGTGGGGTTGTTGAAGTTCACTGCCTACGAGGCCGAAGGCGTCCAGCCGCTGGTCGCCAACAGTCCGCTCCTGTCGTGGGGGTACAGCGTGGCCAGTGTGCGGGGCTTCGCCATGCTGATCGGGGTCGTCGAGATCGCCCTGGGTGTGCTGATCGCGATGCGACGGTTCGCGCCGAAGTTGTCGGCGCTCGGGAGCATCGGGGCGATCGTGGTCTTCTTGACTACGCTCAGCCTGATGCTGACGACCCCCGGGGTTTGGCAACCGGGCTACGGGTTCCCGTTCCCTTCGCCCATGCCTGGGCAGTTCCTGGCCAAGGATTTGGTGCTGCTGGCAGCGGCGGTCTGGACAGCAGGCGAGGCCCTGCGCGCCGCGACCGGGGATAGCCGCGCGCAACCGGCGCCTGGTTGAGCGCGGCACGTCGTCCTTCCTCCCCGCGCCGATAGCCATCATACCGAGGACTCGGGCGACGGGCATCTCCGCGCTTGCGCTGGGCTGCCCAAACACCAGGTACGGAACGTGCAGCACGCACATCGTCCACGAAGGCGGCGTCAGCACACAGGCTCGGAGGCAAGACCATGACGACGGCTCAACAGCGGACCGACCTCGGCAGACAAGAGCAGCTCCGCGAGTACAACTACGAGCACTTCCGGACCAAACATTTCCTAGCCGACGTCCAGCAGACGATCAAGGGTGGGGGCGTGCAGCCGGGCCAGGAAGCGCCGGACTTCGAGCTCGAGGCCACCGAAGGGGGACGTGTTCGCCTGAGCGGGCTCCGCGGCCGCCCGGTGGTGCTGCACTTCGGCAGCGTCACCTGACCGATCACGTCCAGCGGGGTCCCGCTGCTGAGAGAGCTCGCCGAGGGGTACGGCGATCGGGTGCAGTTCGTCGACGTCTTCATCCGACAAGCGCACCCGGGTGGATCGTACGGTGCGTACCACAGTTATGAACAGAAGATGGCATCGGCCCGGCAGTACAAGCGCGACGAGGGGGTCCCCTGGCCCGTACTGGTCGACGACCTGGCAGGGACGGTGCACCAGAGCTACGGCAACATGTCTGATCCGGTCTACCTGATCGACGTGGCGGGGCGGGTGTCCTTCTACGGCATGTGGACGGACGCGGCCACGCTGAGGCAGGCGATCGACGAGCTGCTGGCGCAGGGTGGGCGGGGCGTCGCGGCCGGCGGCATCGACCAGCGGCCCCACCTGGTCGCGTCGTTCTTCGACGGCTGGCGCGGCGTGAGCCGTGGCGGCATCGGCGGGGTCCTCGACTACGAGCTGGGCGTCCCCGGGGGCGCGACACTGACCTTCCTCGGGGAGCAGACCAAGCCGCTCCTCAGGCCGCTCGCACTGCGCACGACACCCCTGCCGATGGCGGCGAAGCTCGGCCTCGGCGCCGGCCTGGTGGCGGGCGCCGTGCTGGGCGTCAGGTGGCTGCGCCGCGGCGACTAGATCGGTCCGTCTCCGTTAATCTCTGTCACAGAAACCGGCCGACGAAGGGCGATACTGAGGCGTACGCAACACATCGAGTGCGTCAAGGGCGACTCGATGGAAGCATATGCCAATGGCCGGTTCTGCGCCACCAACCGAAACCTCGAAGACAGCACCGGACCTGTCTCGTCGAGACTTCCTGAAGCGGTCGGCTCGCGCGGGTGGTGCGCTGGGCACGCTGTCGGCGCTGGGCCTGAGCCTGGCGCCGGCCGTCGCCCGGGCCCAGACGCTCCGGATTCAGGAAGCGAAGGCCGTGCCGAGCGTCTGCCCGTATTGCGCGGTCGGCTGCGGGACGATCGTGCACACCGTCGACGGGCGGATCGTCAACATCGAGGGCAATCCGGATTCCCCGGTCAGCGAGGGCAATCTGTGCCCGAAAGGGGCCGCGACCTATCAGCTCGCGGTGAACGAGCAGCGCTGGACCATGGTCAAGTACCGCGCCCCTGGCTCGGACCACTGGGAAGACAGGCCGCTCGATTGGGCGATGGACCGTATCGCCGAGCTGGTCAAGAAAACCCGCGATGAGACCTTCCAGGAAACGACCGCCGACGGCAAGACGCTCATGAGCACGCTGAGCATCTTCTCGCTCGGCGGCGCCACGCTCGACAACGAGTGGAACTACGTGCACTCGAAGCTGATGCGCGGCCTCGGGATCGTGTCGATAGAGAACCAGGCTCGCATATGACACAGCTCCAGTGTCCCCGGTCTGGGGGTCAGCTTCGGTCGCGGCGCCGCCACCACGTTCTCGCGGGACGTCGCCAACTCGGACGTCATCACGATCATGGGCTCGAACATGGCCGAATGCCACCCGGTCGCCTTCCGCTGGGTGATGAAGGCCAAGGAGAACGGCGCCAGGCTGATCCACGTCGACCCGCGCTTCACGCGCACCTCAGCTGTCGCGGACATCTACGCGCCGATCCGGGCCGGCTCGGACATCGCCTTCCTGGGCGGTCTGATCAACTGGATCATCCAGAACGATCGCTACTTCAAGGAGTACGTCGTCAACTACACCAATGCCGCCACGATCATCAATGAGGAGTACCGCGGTCCGGAGGACCTGGATGGCCTCTTCTCGGGCTACGCTCCGGAGCAGCGGGCCTACGAGAACCGGAGCTGGCAGTACGCCGACAGCTTCAACCAGGAGGAGGGTCGGGCGGCCGATCCGCAGAAGACCGGCGAGGCGTCGGGCATGTCGAGCGGCTTCGACCGGGCCTTCGACCGGGCCATGCAGGCCGATACGTTCGCCGACCTGGTCAGGGCGCTCATCCCGCCCCGCCCGCGGCGCGACGAGACGTTGCAGGACCCGCGCTGTGTCTTCCAGATCCTCAAGCGCCACTATGCGCGCTATACACCGGAGATGGTCGAGCGGGTGACCGGCTGCCCGAAGGAGGTCTTCCTCCAGGTGGCCGAGACGTTGGCCCAGAACTCCGGCCCCGAGCGGACCGGCTCGATGGCGTACGCCGTGGCCTGGACCCACCATACGATCGGCGTCCAGATTATCCGCGCAGCGGGCATCCTTCAGCAGTTGCTCGGCAACATCGGGCGGCCCGGCGGCGGGATCCTGGCGCTGCGCGGCCACGCCAGCATCCAGGGCTCGACCGACAATCCGACCCTCTACCATTCGATCACCGGCTACATGTCGCACCCGAGCGTGAAGAAGCGACACGAGAGCCTGAAGAGCTATCTGGCGACCGAGACGGTGGCGACCGGGTTCTGGGCCAATCAACCGAAGTACATGGTCAGCTATCTCAAGGCGATGTACGGCGACCGAGCTGTCAAGGAGAACGACTTCGGCTACGACTGGCACCCGAAGATCACCGGCGACCACTCCGACATCCCGACGATGGTGGCGATGGCGGACGGGCAGATCAAGGGCACGTTCGCCATCGGCCAGAACCCGGCCGTTGGCGGCCAGAACGCTCGCCTGCAGCGGCGAGCGCTGGCGAACCTGGACTGGCTGGTCGTCCGCGACTACTTCGAAACCGAGACCGCCGCCTTCTGGCACAGCTCGCCGGAGGTGGAGCGCGGCGAGCTCAAGACCGCCGACATCAAGACCGAAGTCTTCTTCCTGCCGGCGACCCACGTCGCCGAGGTCGAAGGCAGCTTCACCAACACCCACCGGCTGCTCCAGTGGCACGACAAAGCGGCCGATCCGCCCAACGACGCCCGCTCGGACCTCTGGTTCAGCTACCACCTGGGCAAGCGGCTCAAGGCGTTGTATGCCGGCAGCACCGCGCCACGCGACCAGGGCTTCCTGGCGCTCGCCTGGGACTACGAGCCGGAGCCCGACGAGGTGCGCCAATGGCAGATCAAGGACGAGCCGAGCGCGGTCAAGATCCTGAAGGAGATCAACGGCTACGATCTGACGACCGGCAAGCTGCTGCCCGGCTTCGACGCCATCAAGGACGACGGCACTACCGCCTGCGGGAACTGGATCTATTCGGGGGTCTTTCCGGAAGACGGGAGGAACCTGGCGGCCAGCCGAAAGCCGGACCGCTACGTCAGCCCTCAGTGGGGATTTACCTGGCCATCCAACCGGCACATTGTCTACAACCGCGCCTCGGCCCGGCCCGACGGGCAGCCCTGGAGCGAGCGCAAGAAGTACGTCTGGTGGGACGGCTCAAGGTGGACCGGCTACGACGCGCCGGACTTCCCGCCGACCAAAGCCCCGAACACGCCGGGCAAGGACGACGCGGTCGGCGTCGAGTGGCTGTCCGGCAATGACCCCTTCATCTTGAAGTCCGACGGCAAGGGCTGGCTGTTCGCGCCGTCCGGCCTGGTCGACGGACCCTTGCCGACCCACTACGAGCCGGCGGAGTCGCCGGTCGCCAACCCGCTGTACCGGCAGCAGAGCAGCCCGACCTACAAGCACTTCGATCGGCCGGACAACCAGTTGGCCGCGGTCGGCGATCCGCGCTATCCGTACGCACTCACCACCTACCGGCTCACCGAGCACCACTTGAGCGGGGTGATGAGCCGCTGGCTGCCGTGGCTGGCGGAGCTCCAGCCGGAGCTGTTCGTCGAGCTCAGCGCCGAGCTGGCCGGGGAGAAGGGCATCCGGAACCTGGACCCGGTGAGGATCTCAACGCCGCGCGGCGCCGTCACCGCCAAGGCGCTGGTGACCGGCCGCCTCCGCCCGTTCACCATTGACGGGAAGGTGGTCCACCAGGTTGGCATGCCCTGGCACTGGGGCTACCAGGGCATGACCCGAGGCGCGGTGGTGAACGACCTCACGGCGCTGGTGATGGACCGCAACGTCTCGATGCACGAGTCCAAGGCCCTGGTGTGCAACGTCGAGAAGGCGTAGACGAGCTCTCGGCTCTCGGACGGGGATCGGGGCCCCGCCATCATGTCAGTCGTCAGCTATCAGGAAGACAACCGCGCCGCTAGCCGAGATCTCGGGAAGGAGGGACCGGTGTCGCAACAGCAGCCGCTGCCGTCGCCGAGCGACGCGCCCATCCCCGGACAGCCGGTGCCGTCGACCGGGATCGGCGCGCCGAGCGCCCCGGTCAGCTTCGAGCGGGGCCAGGCGGTCGGTTTCTTCACCGACACGACCGTGTGCATCGGCTGCAAAGCCTGCGAGGTGGCCTGCAAGGAGTGGAACGGGCTCCCCGCCGAGCTGGACGCCGACCACTTCAAGCTATCCGGGGATTCCTACGACAACACCGGGTCGCTGTCCGGAACGTCGTACCGACACGTCAAATTCGTCGAGGATTTCGACCTCGAGGATCCGAACCGGGTCGGCGGCCGGTGGCTGATGATGTCCGACGTCTGCAAGCACTGTGTCGAGGCCGGCTGCCTGGAGGTCTGTCCGACTGGCGCGATCATCCGGACCGAGTTCGACACCGTCTACATCCAGGAAGACGTCTGCAACGCCTGCCGCTACTGCATCGCGGCCTGCCCGTTCGGGGTGATCGAGATCAACGAGGCGAAGAAGGTCGCCGGCAAGTGCACCTTCTGCTACGACCGACTCCAGGCCGGCCTCACCCCCGCCTGCGCGCAGGCCTGCCCGACCGCCAGCATCCAGTTCGGGCCGATTGACGAGCTACACGGGCGGGCCGATGCCAGACTAGCAACGCTCCAGCAGCAGGGACGGACCGGAACGTACCTCTACGGGAGAGACAGCTCGATCCTGGGCGGCTTGAACGCCTTCTACCTGTTGGAGGACAAGCCCGCCGTCTACGGGCTGCCGGAGGCGCCGAAACTCCCCAGCCGAAACCTGCTACCCAACCTCGGCCTCGGCGCGCTGACCGCGGCGGTGAGCGGCCTGCTCGGACTCGTGGCGTTCCGCAAGCAGCGCATGGACGGGGACGGCTCGGGCGCGAGCCCCGCGGCCGACCAACGGCGAGGAGGCTAGCCGCGATGCCGCCCGAATGGTTCCCCGGTGCGCCGGATCCCCACTGGCACTGGCTCGTCGTGGTCGAGTCGTTCGTCGCCGCGCTGGCGACCGGTGCCTTCCTGACCGCCGCCTTCGCCACCCTCGCCGGCACCAGCGCCGACCGACGCGCGACTCGGGTCGGCTACTGGCTCAGCTTGCCGCTCGCGACGGTCAGCGGACTCCTGTTGACGATGGATCTGTATCGGCCGGAGCGCTTCCACCACATGCTGCTGCAGTCGGCCCGGTTGCCCCTACCCATCTTCAAGCCATGGTCGCCAATGTCGCTCGGGAGCTGGGCCCTGCTGCTGTTCGGTGGCCTTGCCTTCCTCTTCGCGGTCGACGCGTTCCTGGCCCGGCGGTGGGGACGCGACACCGCGTTGCTGGGTGGCGTGCTCGGGAAGCTGGTCGCGATCGTCGGCGTGCTCCTCGCCTTCCTCGTGGCCGGCTATCAGGGGGCGCTGGTGTCGGTGACCAGCCAGCCGGTCTGGACGCAGAGCGCGTGGTTCACCCCCCTGTTCGTGGTCTCCAGCGTTCTGGCGGGCCTGGCCGTAGTGGCGCTCTTCGTCCCTTCTGACGCGGCGACAACGGCCACCAAAGTCCGCGCGGCGAGCACCTGGCTGATCGTCGCCGAACTGGTGTTGCTCGTCGCGTTCCTGCTGTCCCTGGGCGTGATGGCGCGGACCTACCTGTCGCCGGCCGGGCTGCTCGTGCTCGGCGTCGGCGTGGTGCTGGTCGGACTAGTGGCGCCGCTGCTGCTGCACAGGCGCGACCGCGGCGTCGGGCACGCTTCTCTCGCCGCTCCGATCCTCACTCTCCTGGGCGTGCTGGCCCTGCGGTACGCGATCTGGATGGTTCCGGTCGGGGCGATCGTATGATCCGGCCCCGCGAACGACGCGTGATGCCTGCGCTCATCAGAGCGTTCCTGGCGATCATCGTAGCCGCGACGACCCTAGCATGCTCGCCGGAGGCGGGCCGTCAGCGCGGACAGCCCGGCGCGGACGTCGGCAACCATTCGCCAGTCTCGCCGGCGCCGAGCACCGCGCCACGGCCCGGCTGAACGGCGTGGTAGAATCACGTCTCGGATGTCCCGTACGGAGGAGCGCCCACCTGGCCTACGGTCTCGCGGTTGCCGTCACGACGCGCGCTACAGCGGGTCTGCTGGAGGCGCTGGATGGGGATTTGTAACGTGCCGATCCATCGGCGCCGCCATGATGGCGGTTGATCCGGTGCATGCTTACGCTCGTAGCCTGAGCGAAGTACAGCAAGGGGAGGGATGTCTTGGTACGGCAATACGCACAGGTCGTCGGGGTTGTGATCGTCCTCATCGGAGTCGGAGGACTGCTGCTGGGTGAGCAGTCCCTGCTCGGTGTCTTGAACATCGACCTGGTCGAGGACATCGTCCACCTGGTCACTGGTGGCCTGATGGCCTACGTGGGTTTTGCCATGCGCGATACCGCCACTGTCCGGAATGTCGTGGGCGGGCTGGGCGTGGTGTATCTGCTGGTGGTCGTGCTCGGCTTCATCTCGCCCACCCTCTTCGGGCTCCTCCCCCACGGCTACAGCGTCGTCGACCACCTGATCCACCTAGCACTCGGCGCTCTCGGCATCGCGGTCGGCTGGTTCCTGGGACGCGATCGGGCCACCGTGTAGAGTAACCCTGGGCCGAGCGTCCGGCGCCGCTTCAGCCCGCCGGGCGGAGGAGAGTCGTCGAGGCCCGGTTATATACAGGACTGTTCGATAAGGTTTGTAACCTTCCGGGCCGCCGTGGCTGCTAGGTTTGACTCAGGAGGGTTCGGCTCGCGGGAAGGATCCGGGCCGTAGCTGGTGTGTACATCGTCAAGCTGAACGGGGCGGTGGCAAGCACGGCCGTTGCGCGAGTCTTTACCGGGCAAGGGCAGGGAGGCCGTCTCGGTGAGAGGCAGCACCAATCAGAAGTGTCAGTCCACGGCGCCCGGGGTCGAGAAGCCCACCATCCTCGTGGTCGACGACGAGCCGATCGTGGTGGACATGGTGCAGCGGTACCTCCTCCGCGAGGGGTTTCGCGTGGTGACCGCCTTCACCGGGCCCGAGGCGCTGGCGGCCGCGCTCGATCGCGATCAGGCGCCGAGCTTGATCGTGCTGGATGTCATGCTGCCGCATATGGATGGCGTGGAGGTGTGCCGCCGCCTGCGTCGGGATGCCGGCGCGACCATGCCGATCATCCTGCTGACGGCGCGGGGCGAGGAGGCCGAGCGGATCGCTGGCCTGGGCGTCGGGGCGGACGACTACGTGGTCAAGC
>JACCZL010000705.1 GCA_013695975.1 Chloroflexota bacterium | reverse complement strand
CGGTTGGGCATGATGAACAGTTCTGCGCCTGGGAGCGCGGGCGGACGCCGTGCGCCCCTACCACCGGGGCGGGCGGGACGCCCGCGCTCCCAGGATGCACCTTGACCGGTGTGCCTGTCGTTTGTAGCCTATAGGGACGATGGGGCTGCGGGAGCGTATCCTGGCCGGGCGGGGGGTCCAGCCGCCGGAGCTGGTCCTCAAGCGGGGGCGGGTCGTCAACGTCTTCACCAACGAGGTCCATCCGGCCGATGTCGCGATCCAGGACGGGCACGTCGTCGGCCTGGGGGAGTACAGCGGACCGAACGAGCTGGACCTCGGCGGGGCCTACGTCCTGCCGGGGCTGATCGACGGTCACCTCCACATCGAAAGCACGATGCTGGCACCGGGCGAGTTCGCCCGCGCCGTCGTCCCACGCGGGGTGACCGGTGTGGTCGTCGACCCGCACGAGATCGCCAACGTGCTGGGCGTCGAGGGTATCCGCCTGCTGCTGGCGGCGAGCGCCGAGCTGCCGCTGGACATCTGGGTGAACGTGTCGTCGTGCGTGCCGGCCTCGTCGATGGAGACCTCCGGCCACGTCCTCGAGGCGCGGGACATGGCCCCGCTGCTCGGGCTCGACCACGTTGTGGGGATCGCCGAGGTGATGAACTTCCCGGGCGTCTTGAACGCCGACCCCGGGGTCCTGGCGAAGCTCGAGCTCGGCCTGGCCACCGGCGTCCCGATCGACGGGCACGCGCCGGGCGTCCGTGGCCGCGACCTGTGCGGCTACCTGGCGGCCGGCATCGAGAGCGACCACGAGACGACCGGGGCCGAGGAGGCCGAGGAGAAGCTCCGCCTGGGGATGTGGCTGATGGTCCGCCAGGGCTCGACCGAGCACAACCTGGCCGAGCTGCTGCCGGTGGTCCGGCGGTTCCGGGCGCGGCGGGCGATGCTGGTCACCGACGACCGCACCCCGACCGACCTGCGCGACGAGGGCCACCTCGACCATGCCCTCCGCCTGGCGATCGCCGAGGGGATCGACCCGGTCTGGGCCGTGGCGATGGCGACGATCAACCCGGCCGAGCGCTTCGGCTTGAAGCGCCTGGGGGCCGTTGGACCCGGCTACCTGGCCGACTTGATGGTCGTGCCCGACCTCCAGGACTGCCGAGCCGAGCTGGTCCTCAAGCGCGGTCGGGTGGTCGCCAGAGACGGCGCAGCGCTCTTCGACGCCCCGCCCTTCGACTACACGCCGGCCCGCGATCGAGTCCACATCGCCCCGCTCGACCGTGCGAGCTTCCGCCTGCCGGCCACCGGCGGCCGCTGCCGAGCGATCGGGCTGGTGCCCGGCCAGATCGTCACCGAGCACCTGGTCGTCGAGCCGACGGTCTGGAATGGTGAGATCGTCGCCGACCCGGACCGCGACCTGGTGAAGTACGCGGTGATCGAGCGCCACCGCGCGACCGGCAATGTCGGCGTCGGGCTCGTCAAGGGCTTCGGTGTGCGGGGCGGCGCGCTCGCCTCGTCAGTGGCCCACGACGCCCACAACATCGGCGTCCTCGGCACGAACGACGAGGACATGCTCCGTGCCGTTCGGGCGGTCGTCGAGCAGCAGGGCGGGCTGGCGGTCGTGGCCGACGGACAGGTCCTGGCCGAGCTCCCGCTGCCGCTGGCCGGGCTGATGTCGGACCTCCCGTTCGAGGAGGTCGCCCGCCGCTCGGAGGCGGTCGATCGGGCCGCGGCCGGGCTCGGCTGCGCCGTCCGCCACCCCTTCATGGTGATGTCGTTCCTGGCTCTGTCGGTGATCCCGTCGCTCAAGCTGACCGACCAGGGCCTCGTCGACGTCGACGCCTGGCGACTCGTCCCGCTCAAGGCGTAGGGACGGCCGCGCTGCATCCGTCGGCCTGAGGATCGAGTCGAGGTCGATTCCGAGCCTGGCCGAACCTCTCGGGCCCGTGGGCGCTGCTCTGATCGCCCGAAATGGTCGTGCCCAACCTCCAGGTGGGGTTAGCCTTCCCTGGCCGGGAACTGCCAGCGGGTGACGGTGGTCGGGAACTTGCTCCAGGCGAAGG
>JACCZL010000702.1 GCA_013695975.1 Chloroflexota bacterium | reverse complement strand
CCCCGGCGCCCGTGCCCGGGGCGGGCGGGACGCCCGCGCTCCCAGGGTCGCCCGTCCACCCCGTCCCCCCCGACCAGGACTACAGGAACGAGGCATCCCCGGCAAGCCCGCTGTGACGCGGGGCGTGTCAAGTCAAATGAAAATGTCACCGGGCGGGGGATTTGAGGGACGGTTCCCTCAACTGAGAATGTGACCGGGGCTGCCGCTCCTTTCGTTGGTCTAGCAGGGTCAGGATCAGCGTGGTCGTCGGGCCTGTGGGGATGTGTGATCACGCCCTGAGCGTTGTCCACATCGCCACAGGCTGGCTCGGATGGGCATGTGCGCAGTGGCCTGGGCCGCCGAGCACGCGGCCCGGCCCGGTCACCAGCATTCGGTCACCCGGTGGCGCGGTGCGGCGCGCTGGCTAGTCGGTCACCTCCTGCCCGAGCAGCTCGGTGAGGAGCACGGGGCGGTCGCAGTCCGGGCAGGCGCCGCCGGGGCCGAGCGCGCGGCAAAAGCGGTGGCAGTCCGGGCAGCGGCGCTCCCCGAGATAGCGCTCGTCGCAGGTCGAGCACTCGTAGACGGTGTGGGCCACGAGGTCGCCCAGCCGCCTGAGCGCGGCGGCCAGGGCGGGCAGGTCCGGTGCGGCGGCCGCACGCTGGCGGAGCCGGTAGGCGCGCTGCTTGCAGGCGCCCGAGCAGAAGCGGGCGCGCCCCGAGCGCAGGGGTGCGGTGCAGGCCGGGCAGAGCCGGCTGGGCGGCGTGGTTGGTCCCGAGCCGTAACGCGAACCGTAACGGACGGCGGTGGTGGGCGAGCGGTCCATCAGGCGGCCACCTCCACGGTCGCCTGGCGGGCTGGGGCGGGCCGGGGCAGCAGGAGCAGATCCAGATCGGCGTAGATCGCCCGACGCAGGGCCCGAGGATTGGTCCGCTCGCGGAGTGCCTCAAGGGTGGCCCGTTGCTCCGGGCTCACCGCCGTCGTCATGCCCAGCCGCTCGAACGGCGTCTTGGCATCGTCCCATTTCCGACGGACCCGGGTGCCCGTGGTCGTCTTCTCGATCAGGTGCAGGACCGGCTGGAACAGGTTGTAGTACAGCCACATCTGGTCGTACAGGGCGTTCAGGGCCGCGCACTGGGCGGCCGTGTCGAGCCGCCCGTGGCCGAGGTAGGCCCGGACCAGGGTGGCGTTCTTCTGCTCGACGATGCGGTTGTCGTTTTTGTGGTAGGGTCGCGACCGCGACAGGCTCAGCCCGGTGATCTGCTCACCCCAGAAGCGGACCAGGTGGGCGTTGAGGAACTCCGCACCGTTGTCGGGGTGCAGCTCCAGGATCGGAAACGGCAGCCGGGCCAGGATGCGGCGGAAGCCGGCCTCCATCGCGCGCTGGCTGCGCCCGAGGACCGCGACCCGCTCGCTCCAGCCGGTCGCCACGTCGACCATCTGCAAGGTGTGCCCGTAGTCGCCGAACGTGACCGGCCCGCTGTGGTGGACCAAGTCGACCTCGAAGTGGCCCGGCGCGGCTTCGTCCCAGGCGATCCGCTGCATTGGGATCGCCCGCGCCACCCGATTCGCCGGCGCCGGCCCCTTGCGGGGCAGGCGCCGGCTGTCTTGGCTCAGCCGCGTCAGCCGCCGCTGCACGCTGGCCACGCTGATCCGCCCGAGCTGCTCCGCCAGCGCCTCGGTCCACTGCAGCTCGCCGTGACGGGCCAGCAGCCGCGCCGTCGGCACCAGGGCCGGCCTCAGCCGCTCGGCGCAGACGTAGTCCAGGCTCTCCCAGATCACCCGTAGCGCGTCATCGACCGCGGCCCCGTACGCTCGCCCCCGTTGCTGCACCCGTGGGCGCCGCGTCAGGTCCGCGGAGCGCAGCAGACGGATCAGGGTCTTGCAGTCCAAGTCGGTCAGCTCCTCCAGGTGGCACAACAGCCGGCCCCGCTCCGCGCGGTCGGCCACCACGTAGCTCGCCTGCATCCGCTTGATGCACTTCCGTCGCTCGTCAATCGTCATCGCCTCACTGTTCGGCATGGCCCCCTCGGTGACATTCTCTTCTGAGGGAACTGTAGGCCCGCCGGTGACATTTTGCCTGAGGGAATACGGGGGGCTTGATGGGGTCGGTTCGGACCGGTACTATGTCGCAGACGGCGTACACGGTTCGGAGAGACGACATGCGCGACCACCCCACACAGCTTGACGCCGAACGGGAGCAGGGGCTCGATGCCGCCCTTGAACGGATGCGGGCCGCCTTTGCGGATGTGTCCGAGGAGCAGCTCGAGCGCGACGTCGCCGAAGTGATCGAAGGCATCCGCGGAGTCTGGCCGACCGTCGCGTGCCGCGACCCTACGCGAGCCAGGCGTCGCGGAGGGAGAGCATCCCGAAGGTGACGTAGTCGGCGCCGTTGAGGGTAGCGCGGTGGGCCCAGGCGTTCTTCTGCGGGCTGAGCGGGTACATGAAGGACTCGTCCAGGACGAGCTGGGTCAGCTCGCGGAAGATCCGCTTCTGCTCGCCCGAATCGGTCGCGACCTGGCCGGCCTTGACGAGCCGGGCGTAGTCGGGGTGCTCGAAGTGGGAGACGTTTCCGGCGACCCGCCAGGGGAAGGCCTGGACCATCAGGGTTGTCGGGTACAGGTTGTTGAAGCCAAAGATGTTGGCCCACATCTGCTGCATCTGGCGGCCGGTGAAGACCTGCTGGAAGGTGGCCGGCTCCTGCTCCTCGATCTTGATCCTGACGTTGACCTTGGCCAGGTCGGCCTGGGCGATCTGGGCGGCCTTGGCCAGGTTTCGGTTGCCGCCGTTCGCGATCAGCGTCACGTCGACCCCGCTTGCTCCAAATCCGGCCTCCTCCAGCAGCCGACGTGACTTCTCGAGGTCGAAGGCGTAGAAGTTGGCGAGCTCGGGATCGTAGGCCGGCGAGTGCTTCGGCCAGGGGATACTCGTCGGCTCGCCGACGCCAGCCAGGACCGCGTCGACGAACCGCTTCCGATCGATCCCGAAGTTGATCGCCTGGCGGACCTTCTTGTTGTCGAGCGGAGCGTTGGTCACGTTCGCGCCGAACGAGTAGTACTGGGCGCCGGCCTCGCTGACCAGGACGCCGAACTTCGAGTCGGCCTGGAGCCGATTGATGTCGGGCTCGGACGGGTTGACGACCAGGTCGACGCTCCCTGCTTCGAGGTTCACGAGCGCGCCGGGCGCGTCGGGCACGACCTGGAGGGTGATCCCGTCGAGGTAGGGTAGCCCCGGTTTCCAGTACGCCTCGTTGCGGGTCAGGGTCAGCCGGTCACCCGGGGTCCACTGACCCCAGACAAACGGGCCGGTCCCGACCCAGCGCTGCGCCTCCTCCGCTTCGCCGATCGTCTCGCGGTCGGCGATGGCCAGGCTCTCGAACATGTCGAAGATGGCCGGGCGCGGCTCGTCGAACTGGAGGACGACCGTAGCCCGATCCGGTGTCTGAATGTCCTTGATGTCGTTGGCGAACGGCCGCATCTGGGACGCGACGCGCTCCTCCTTGACCCGCAGCAGGTTGAACTTGACGTCCTCGGCGTCCAGCTCGCGGCCGGTGTGGAATTTCACCCCCTGGCGCAGCTTGAAGGTGAGGGTCCGATTGTCGTTGCTCCAGGTCCAGGACTCGGCGAGCTCCGGCTGTGGCTTGAGGTCGCGGTCGTAGCGCGTCAGCGTGTCGAAGACCTGGTACTGGATCTGATAATTGACGAAGGTGATGCTGTGGAACCGCTTCGGCTCGACATCGCTCAACTGGGCCACGCGGAGGGTCCCGCCGCGCTTCGGCGACGCCGCCTGCTGCGCAGGGCCCGGTTTGTCCGCCCCGTGATCGGCCGCCTTGGCGGGGGCCGGCTTCGCCGCTTCGACAGGCTTTCCGGCGGCAGGCGCCTGGGTCGGCGAGGCCGCCGTGGGTTTGGCTGGCGGGGCCGTCGGCGACGGCGTCGCGATCGGGGCGCAGGCGCCGCCGAGCGCCAGCACGGCCGTCCCGCTCGCCAGCGCGAGCCAGCGGCGCCGAGTCATCCGTCGCGCGAAAGCAGCCTGGGACATGATCCCCTCCCCAATCCACCGGACATGACAATCATCGCGAATAGCGTACTATGAACCCTTGCGCGGGCGCCGCCACAGGCAGTGAGTTCCGCGTACATTGGGGCTTGTAGGGGCGCACGGCGTGCGCCCTTCGG
>JACCZL010000691.1 GCA_013695975.1 Chloroflexota bacterium | reverse complement strand
GGCCAAGGCCGACCCGATCCTGGCCGAGATCCCGGTCATCGTCGTGTCGATGCTCGATGAGCGGGGCAAGGGCTTCACCCTCGGGGCGGCCGAGTACCTGGTCAAGCCAGTGCAGCGGGACGCGCTGCTGGGGGCGATCCGACGCGCCGTCCGCGCGGCGCCGGACGCGGCACAGCCGCCGAGCATCCTGGCCATCGACGACGACCCGCTGGCCGTGGCGCTGGTCCAGGCCGTGCTCGAGCCGGCCGGTTACTCGGTGGTCGCGGCGACCGGCGGCGAGGAGGGGGTCGCGCTGGCCCGGCGCCACCGGCCGGCCCTGGTGATTCTGGACCTGTGCATGCCCGAGGTGGACGGGTTCGCGGTCGTCGAGCGGCTTCGCGCCGACCCGGCAACGGCGGCGATCCCGATCCTGATCCTGACCTCTATGACGATGACCTCCGAGGACAAGCGCCGCCTGGACGGCCAGATCAGCCGCCTGGCCCGGAAGGGCACGTTCGACCCCGGGGCTTTCCTCGTCCTGGTGCGGGGCCTGGTCCCCGCGCCGACGGGCTGACGCGCTATGGCCGGCGAGCTGATCTTGATCGTCGAGGACAACGAGAAGAACTTGAAGCTGGTGCGCGACCTGCTCCAGTTTCGGGGCTACCGGACGCTGGAGGCCGCAACGGCCGGCGAGGGGCTGCGCCTGGCCGTCGAGCACCGCCCCGACCTGATCCTGATGGACATCCAGCTGCCGGATCTGGACGGCGGGGCGGCGCTGGGCCGCCTCCGGGCGGACCCGGGCACGGCCGGCATCTGCGTGGTAGCCCTGACGGCCCAGGCGATGGGCGGCGACCGCGAGCGGCTGCTCGGGGCCGGCTTCGACGGCTACCTGACCAAGCCGATCAGCATCCGCGAGTTCCCCGACCAGGTGCGCCACTTCTGCGAGCGGGCGCGACCCGGCGGCTAGCTCAAGCAGCCCGCCACGTCCGGCGTCGTCATCGGCCGCGAGCCTCCGGGGCTCGCTGACGCCCCATCCCTCGGTCGGTCCTCCTCCGGTCGATCGGAGTCCCTACGAAGGCAATCACCGGCCTCGCCCGGTCCCGGCCGTTTCGTGGTGTCGGAGCGAGTGCCATGGACCTCCGCCGGAAGCCAGGGCTTGGTCAGCCCGCACCTCGGGCACGGCACCCGCGCCACACCCCGCCCGTCCACCGACGCGACCGGCACCAGCGGTCGGAGCACGCCGTCGCGGACCCGGCCGAGGAGGCAGCTGCACCCGCGGCAGGTCCAGGCGGTTGGGTGGCTCACGGTCGCAGCCGCCCGGTGACACTCACCGCGACCTCGACGCAAGCTGGGCAGCGATACTTGCGGCCTGCCTCCAGTCGGGCGCCGCAGTCCAGGCACGAGAGGGTTTCGTCAGTTTTGTCGGTACTTTGCGGTGCCGCGGCGTTGATCTCGGCGAGCGCTGCCAGGACGTCCGGCCGGTCCCGCCATTCGGGCCGATCCTCCGGATGGCACCAGCAGCAGCGGCGATCCCGAAACTCGCGATAGGTGAGATGCCGATGGTGGCGGGTGCAGACGCCGTCGTCGCGCACGGTCTCTCGCGCCACCGATTCACCGACAAAACTGACAAAACCCCCGCTTGGCACTTCGGCACTGCGCCGATTCACCGACAAAACTGACAAAACTCCTGACGCGGGGCGGGTTTTGTCAGTTTTGTCGGTACTTTCGCGCTCGGCGGCGCGCAAGCGGTCGGCCCACTTACCCATGGCCGGTCCGGATGCGCGGGTTCACCAGGTAGGCGTTGGACGGCCGCCCCGGCCGTACCTGCTGCTCGGCCTCCCTGAGCCAGCGGCGGGTCACCAACCAGTCGAGGGCCGCGGCGACTTCTGAGGGCGTCTGGAGCCCCGACCAGTCGTGGCGCAGAATCTCCCGCGCCGTGAAGCGCGTCGGTTGCGTCTCGCGGATCCACTTCGCGATCCGACGCCCGCCCTCGGCGTCCGCCGTCACGCCGTAGGCGGCGTAGACCCGCTGCTCCATCGGTAGGAGGTAGTCGTCAATGAAGTCCAGCACGCGAACGACCGTGTCCGCCGCGACCACCTGCGCCTCCGTCGTCCGCCCGGCAGCCCACTCGATCAGGTGGAACGTCAGCGTCAGGCGCGCAGCCAGGCCGGGGTACTTGCCGACGCGGGCGGCATGGCGACCGACATAGACGCCGGCCCGCAGGGCGCGCATCGTGGCCGCGTGCCAGTCGGAGAACAGCGCCCGACCCTCCGGGTCCAGGCGGCAGAACGGGCGCGGCGTGAACTCGTCGATCAGCAAGACCGCGCCCCAGACCTGCTCGACCAGGACGTCGCTCACCGCGTCGAGGGCGTCACGGGCCGCCTGGTTCGGCCAGCGGTCGACCGTCCGCCACTCGGCCGGGATATCCGGCCAGACGGCGGTGACGCGCGCCGCGAAGCCGTCGTCGGGGCCGGTGCCGAAGATCTCGCGGGCGATGTCCGGCTGCACGCCCCCGATGACGTTCAGGTACAGGTCCGGCACCCAGACGGTGCCGCGTGCGATGCGGTCGACCG
>JACCZL010000802.1 GCA_013695975.1 Chloroflexota bacterium | reverse complement strand
TTCTGGCGCTCCTGCTGGCCCGCCGCGACATCCCGGTGACGCTGCTCGAGGAGCACCAGGACTTCGAGCGCGACTTCCGCGGCGACACGATCCACCCGTCGACGATGGAGCTGATGGACCAGCTCGGCCTGGCCGACCGCCTCCTCGAGCTGCCCCACACCAAGCTCCACACGTTCGGCCTCCAGACCCCCCAGGGCAGCGTGACGATCGCCGACCTGCGTCGCCTGAAGACCAGATTCCCCTACATCACCTTCATGCCCCAGGCCCGCTTCCTCGAGTTCATCACGGCCGAGGCCAGGCGCGAACCGAGCTTTCGGCTCGTCATGGGCGCCGGCGTCCAGGGCCTGGTCGTCGAGAACGGCGTCGTTCGCGGCGTCCGCTACCGTGGCCGCGACGGCTGGCACGAGATCCGAGCCCCGCTCACCGTTGGCGCCGACGGGCGCTTCTCGCGGGTCCGTCGGCTGGCCGGCTTCGAGCCGATCGGAACCGCGCCGCCGATGGACGTCCTCTGGTTCCGCCTCCCCCGTCGGCCGGACGAGCCGCATGGGGCGGTGGGCCGCATCGCGAACGGCCACTTCATGGCCATGCTGGACCGCGGCGAGCAATGGCAGATCGCCTACGCCATTCCCAAGGGCAGCTACCGCGAGCTCCGTGAGGCCGGCATCACGGCGCTGCGGTCGTCGGTCGCCGGGGTCGCGCCGGAGCTCGCCGACCGCGTCGCCCAGCTCGAAGACTGGAAGGACGTCTCGCTCCTGTCGGTCGAGTCGAGCCGCGTCCCGCGCTGGTATCGACCCGGCCTGCTGCTGATTGGCGACGCCGCCCACGTCATGTCGCCGGTTGGCGGCGTCGGCATCAATTACGCCATCCAGGACGCCGTCGTCGCAGCCAATGTCCTGAGCGGCCCGCTCCTGTCGGGCCGCCTACACCTGCGCGACATGGCCGAAGTCCAGCGTCAACGCGCCTGGCCGACGCGCGTGATCCAGGCGATCCAGGGTTTCCTCCAGCGCCGCGTCGTCGCCACCGCCCTCGATCCCAACGCCACCTTCGCACCCCCCGCCTTCCTGCGCCTCCCGCTCCTGCGCGACCTCCCCGCCCGCCTGATCGCCTTCGGCGTCCGCCCGGTCCGCCTTGAGCAGTAGCCTTGAGCATCCCACTTGTGGGTGGGGATGCTTTCTGCTACGTTGTCAGGACCCTTCGAGAGCACTCGCACAGGAGGCATACCGTGGTTCAGCGACGCTCGAGCACCCTCCTCGCCGTCCTGCTCGTCACGACGCTCCTGACCGCGTGTGGGGGCGCCGCGACGACACCCGGTCCCGCTGCCAAGGGTGATGTGGCCGCCAGCGCGACGGGCGAGGTCCCGAACTCGTGTACTCCCGAGAACGCTACCAAGGCGCGGCCGACCGGCAAGGCTCGCCTCGTCATCGGCACCGGTGGGACCAGTGGAGTCTACTTCCCCTACGGGGGCGGGCTCGCTCGAATCCTTTCGGCCAAGCTGCCGCGAACCGAGGTCACCGCCGAGGTCACCGGTGGCTCGGTCGACAACATGAAGCTGATCTACGTCGACGAGGCCGACATCGGGATGTCGACCGCCGACTCGGCCTACGACGCGATCCGCGGGGACGCCGTCTACCGCGACACCGGGCCGATCCCGGCCTGCACCATCGCGACCCTCTACCAGAGCTTCCTCCACCTCGTCGCCCTCGATGGGGCCGGCATCAACGAGGTGACCGACTTGCGGGGCAAGCGGGTCTCGATCGGCTCGGCCGGCAGCAGCACCGAGGGCGCCGCCGTCCGGGTGCTCGAGGCGGCCGGCATCGATCCCCGGGCCGGCATCAGCCGGGACAACCTGAGTGTTGCCGAGTCGGTCAACGCGATGAAAGACCGCAAGATCGACGCCTTCTTCTGGGTCGGTGGGCTCCCCACCGCCGGGGTCACCGACCTGATCGCCACCCCGGGCATCAAGGTCAAGTTCCTGTCGACCGAACAGTACATCGAGCCGATGCGCCAGAAGTACGGCCCGGTCTACAGCCCGTTCGCGCTGCCCAAGGCCACCTACTCGAGCCTCGAGCAGGACGTGCCCGGCACCGGCATCGGGAACATCTTGTTCAACAACGCCGAGATGTCCGAGGAGCTGGTCTACGACGTCCTCAAAGCGATCTTCGACAACCTCGACGAGGTGAAGCGGATCCATCCCGAGGCCCGCTGGCTGAGCGCGGAGTCGGCCGCCACCGGTTCCTCGATCCCGTTCCACCCCGGCGCGATCAGGTTCTATCGCGACCGCGGCGTCTGGAAGGGCTGAGCGGTTCATCCGCTAAGTAGGCGGGCCTTTGGATTGTCATGTTGCGCGCAGCGAAGGGTCTCGGTCCTTCAGGCCGGCACCGAGATGCTTCGTTGCGCTCAGCATGACAAACGGGGGCGAACTTGGCGGATAGACCACGAAGCGGGAAAGGGGGATCTGATGGCTGCTGACGAGTCGAAGATGGCCCGTTCGGATACCGCCGCCCCTGATCCGGTCCGTCCGG
>JACCZL010000671.1 GCA_013695975.1 Chloroflexota bacterium | reverse complement strand
GGGCTGGCCCTGGCCGGGGCCGTGTTTCTGACTGGCCTGTACATTGGTCGCCTCTTCTTCGGCGTCTTCTACGGCCCACGGCCGGACGAGTCACGAGTCACGAGTCACGAGTCGCGAGTCACGAGTTCTTCATCTCCTGACCCAGGATTCGCGACCCGCGAATCGCGACTCGATGAGCCGGCCCTGATGCTCTGGCCACTCGTCCCGCTGGCGATCGGCGCGGTCTTGCTCGGCTACCTCGAGTGGCCGGCCGGGCTACTGTCGGGGCTCCTCGGCGATACCGCCGGGCACGCCGAGCCGGTCCGCTTCATCAGTCCCCTTGGGGCCGCTGCCGCCCTGCTCGGGCTAGCCGGCTTTGCCCTCTCCGCTCGGCAGAGTCGCGAACCTGCCCGCGAGCGGCCGGGCGTGCCCGAGGCCGTCGAGCAGGTCCATGCCACGGCCGGCGCCGCGAGCGGTTGGGTCGGCGGCGTCGCCGAGGCGGGCCTGGGGCTGGCTGGTCGCCTGGCGGCGGTTCACACTGGCCAGCTTGGACGCTACGTGCTGGTCTCGGTCCTGGGGATTGCCGTCATCCTCTTGATCGGGCTGCGCCCATGATCGTGTTGGCCCCGTCGCTGCTGTCGGTGGTCCTGCTCGTCTGCGGAGCAGTGGTGATCCTCCTGTTCACGGCCCGCCTCACGCGAGATGGGGCAGCGCTCACGACGATCGGAATCGTGACCCTGATCGTCGCGGCGATCCCGGCCGTCGGAGCCGACGCCGTCACGACGGTCGCACTCCTGGCGATCCTCGCCGCGACGGCGGTAGCGATGTTGCTCGTCCCCGATGCAGAGCTCCACGATTCGAGCCAGCGGCCCGAGGTCGCGGCGCTGCTGCTGCTCGGGTCGTCGGGGGCGATCGTCCTGGCGACGGCCGACGAGCTGCTGAGCGCCGCGCTGGGGCTCGAGACGCTCTCGATGAGCGCCGTGGTCTTGATCGGCCTGGGTCGCGGCGAGCGGCCGCTCGAGGCCGCTTTCAAGTACTTTGTCCTGGCGGCGATCTCGTTCGCCGGGTTGATCTATGGGCTGGGCCTGATCTTCCTGGCGACCGGCTCGTTCGCGTTCCCGACGCTGGTCAACGTCGAGCCGGCCTACCGCTGGGCCCTCCTGGCTGGTGTGCTCTTGGTTGGGCTCGGCTTCACCTTTGAGCTGGCACTGGTGCCGCTCCACTGGGGGGCGCTCGACGCCTACACGGCGGGGGCGCCGGGGCTCGCCGGCTACGTCCAGGCCGCCAGCAAGGTCGCCGCGGTGCTGGCCCTGGGCCGCCTCCTGATTGGCGCTGGCGCGCCGCTCTCGGGCGTGTTGATCGCGGTCGGTCTGATCTCGATCGTCTGGGGCACAGTCGGGGCGCTGGCACAGCGCGAGATGCGCCGGATGCTGGCCTACTCGGCGGTTGCGAACGCCGGCTTCCTGGCCCTGGCGCTCGGCTGCGGTCCAATCGGCCGTACCGCGGCGGTCTTTTACGTCGCTGTCTATGCCCTGACGGCGCTCCTGGTGTTCGCTGCCCTGGCTGGTCGCGGGACCGGCCCGCTCTACTTCGCCGATGTCCCGAATGAGGGCTTCAGCGCCGCGCGCGCCCTCGGTCTCACGCTCGGACTGTTCTCGTTGGCCGGCATCCCGCCCGCCCCCGGCTTCTGGACGAAGCTGGCCGTCCTCGGGGCAAGCTGGGAGGCGCTCGGCTGGGGTCCAACCCTGGTGGCCGTGATCGGCGGCGTGGCCGGCGTCCTCTACTATCTCCGACCGGTCCCGGACTTGCTTGCCATCGCTCGCGCCGCCCCCTCGCCCCGCCGAGTCGGCAGCGCCTCGGCCGTCTTGCTCGCTGGGGCCGCCGTCGTGGTCCTCGGCCTGGCTCCCGGCCTGCTCTACGCCCTCGCCCGTCTCGCCATCGGCGGCTGAAGACGGAGAACGAGCACGGAGGCAAGACCGGACTGGTCTTGCCTCCGTTGGTGAGGCCGCCGCGAGCGCCTGAGAGCGTCGTCGCAGGTCAGGGGACGTTGGCCTCACTTTCGCAGTCCGATGCCTCGTCCGTGCCCGAGCCTCCATTGCAGAAATCTGTGCCTCGGCCACCGTCGAGCTCGTCGTGGCCGGGCCCACCATGGATGACGTCGTTGCCACTCTCGCCGGCGATGACGTCGTTCCCCGCTCCGCCGTCGATCTGGTCGTTGCCAGCGCCACCGTCGAGCTGATCGTCGCCCGGCCCGCCGTCGATGCGATCGTTGCCGTCCCCACCACAGATGACGTCGTCGCCTCCGAGCCCGTCGATCACGTCGTCGAAGGGCGAGCCCAAGATCACGTCGAGTCCCGGGGTACCGACGATCGTCTGGCCGCTCGCAGCGTCTGAACGATCGATCGTCGCGGACGCAACGTCGTCGCAGGTGGTTGCTTGCGCGTGTACGGACCCGAGCGGCCCGAAGTGCAGGCCGGTGGCGAGTACGAGCGAGGCGAGTAGCGCAACTCTCTTCGACATCAATCGCTTAACGGGGTGGTGGCGGTCCCGGGTGACGGATCGACGCCATGCGCCCCTGGGAGCGCGGGCGTCCGGGCCGCCCTGGGACGGAGCGGTCGGAAGGCCCACCGTTCCAGGACGGACCGTCGCGGCTACTCGCAGCTCTTGCTCGGGCGAGCAGGTGGCCTGGTCCAGTCGTTGGCGTTCGGACCGCCGTAGGTCCAGGACGTCACATCGGTCAGGAGGCCATCCACCTCGACGAAGAACTCGATGGAGTAGTTCTGGGCAGGGATCGGGACCGGGGTCGGCGTCGGGGTCGCGGGGGGGCCGGCCGGGGCGGCGCCGCCGGGTGTCGGCGTCGGGGTCGGCGTAGCGC
>JACCZL010000800.1 GCA_013695975.1 Chloroflexota bacterium | reverse complement strand
GCAGTGGACGACGCCGGCCCACGTCTACCTGGTCGGGTACGAGACGTTTCGAGAGGACTGCACCGCCAACCCTCAGTCGCCGCCGCGGCGACGAGTCTGGGACGTGGTCGTCCTCGACGAGGCCCAGCGAATCAAGAACCGCGACTCGGAGCTGAGTCGCAAGTGCAAGCTGCTCGAGCGGCGGCGCGCCTGGGCGCTCAGCGGGACGCCGCTGGAAAACAACCTGGACGAGCTGGCATCGATCCTCGAGTTCGTCACGCCGAGGGGCGGGAGCGATCCGCCCCGCTCGATCCCGCTCGGGCCGGCGCTGCTGGACCAACATCGCTCGCTCCAGCTCCGCCGCCGCAAGGCCGACGTCCTGCCCCAGTTGCCACCGAAGCTCGGGAGCCGGGTCATCCTGCCGCTCGTCGGCAAGCAGCGTGAGAGCTACGAGCGGGCGGAGCGGGACGGGGTGATCCAGCTTCGTGAGCGGGGCACGGCGGTGCGGATCGAAAACGTCCTCGAGCTGATTACCAGGCTCAAGCAGGTCTGCAACTTCTGCCCGGCCAGCGGTCGCTCGGCGAAGCTCGACGACCTGGATCAGCGATTGGCCACGCTGGAGGCGGAGGGGCATCGCGCGCTCGTCTTTTCGCAGTTCACCGATGGCGAGTACGGCGCCCGCGCCATCGCCGCCCAGCTCGCTTCCTATCGACCGCTCCTGTACACCGGCGACCTGAGCGCACGCCAGCGTGACGAGATCATCCGCGAGTTCAAGGAAGATTCGTCACGGACCGTGCTGATCCTCTCGCTGCGGGCGGGCGGCCAGGGGCTCAACTTGCAGGAGGCCTCGTACGTCTTCCACTTCGATCGCTGGTGGAACCCGGCGGTCGAACGCCAGGCCGAGGACCGCAGTCACCGCCTGGGCCAGACGTTCCCGGTCCAGGTCTACACCTATACCTGCGAGCGGACGATCGAGGAGCGGATCGACCAGATCTTGCGGAGCAAGCAACGACTCTTCGACGAAGTGATCGACGACGTCACGATCGACCTGGGCGCCGCCCTGACCGCCGAGGAACTGTTCGGCCTATTCGGCCTCGCCCCGCCGCCGCGCACCGAATCACGGCTTCATCGCGGGTGACCCCCCCGACATTTGAAAATGATGGCCCTCGCCCATCCGAACTGTCCCGGTCCGCCATCTTCAAAGAGGAGGGTGATGATGATTCGCGAGCTCGATTGCGTCGTCCTTGAGAAGGAAATCCAGTGACTATGGCCTCGAGTCCGGTGATATCGGCGCGGTGGTCCATCGCCACGCTGATGGGACGGCGTTCGAGGTCGAGTTCATCACCGCCGACGGCGCGACCGTGGCCGTGCTGACGCTCTCGGCGTCGGATATTCGGCCAATGGGCCATGAGAGATCCCTCACGCTCGGCGGCTCAGCCCGACGTAGCCCTCGAATTTCGGGGCGGCGGCGTCAGGCACCCGAGATCGCCGCGCCAGCGCACCGAGAGGCCAGCGTCTCGGCGAAGAAGGCCTTGACCGGCTCGAGGACCTTGAGCCCGTTATGGCCCACGCCGGGGACGACGTCGTGCCGGACGCGGAGGCCGGCGCGTTCGAAGCTTGTCGCGAGGGCTTCGAGCCGTTCTCGGCGGGTGCGGCCGGCGTCGTTGGCCCCCTCCATCCACAAGCGGCTCTCCCGGCGGATCGTGATCTGCCAGGTCTCGGTGTCGTTGGCGCCGATTACGGTCTGGACGGGCACCTCGCGCAGCCGGTCGTAGTCCAGGGATCGGTCGAACTGCTGCTCGATGTCCCGGATCCCGCACCACCAGTCTCGGTCCGGGTCGAGCAGGGTGACCGTCCCCGGAGCGCCGATCGAGACGCCCATCAGGCGGGCCGGATGCAGGTAGAAGAAGCGGTGGGCGAACTGGCCGCCGCCGGAGAAGCCGTGGAGTAGGAAGCGCTCCGCGTGCACTCGGTAGCGCTCCGCGACCTCGTCGATCATGGCGAGCAGGAGGAGGTCGAAGCGGATGTCGTAGAACTTGATGTGCTTGTAGTTGTTCAGCTCGCCCGGCTCGATGATCCCGCACGGGAAGAGCGGGGCCAGCACGATGCAGTCGTGCGCCCGCCCGAAGGCCGCGAACTTGTCGCGGTACCGCTGGGCCGTGCGTCGCGTCCCGTGGACGATGACGGCCAGCGGGTAGGTCGCCGTCCCGGCCGGGTCGTAGTTGTCCGGGACGTACAGGCAGTAGGAGAAGCGCTGGTCGCAGCGCGCCGCGAAGAACGGCGTGCGGCCGAGCTCGTAGCTCGAGAGCCGCTTCGCCCCGCGGGTTCGCGTTGGAGACGTCATCCGTTCGCTCCTGCTCGGGTGATCATTCACGGTCGGAGTGGCGTGAGAATCGCGGACCTCCTCGCGCATCGGTCAGCGCCTCGGCCTCGGCCCGACGTGGCCGGGGGCGATCCACGCCGCCAGGCGTTCGACGTCGAAGAACGGCGCGAAGATCAGCCCCGCGAGCTGATACCGGAACTTGATCTTCATGATGAAGAAGATGCCCCAATGCATCAGGAAGGCACCGATCGCCCACAGACGGGAGAGCCTCTTATCGAGGAGGACCGCCGGCGCCACCAGCTCCACGACCAGGGACCCGAGGCCCATCGTCCGAAACAGGGACACGTTGTTGTACAGGGCGAAGGCCAGGCGGGCTGCCCCGTCGCCCAGCAGCTCCTTGCGCAGGCCGTCGACCGCGACCTGGCCGCGGAGTGCATCGCCGCTCGCCCACTTCCACCCGAGTGGGCCCGCCAGCTTCGCGACGCCGGCCAGGAAGTAGGTCAGCACCGTCACCCCATTCATGAGCCGGATCGGCCAGCCGTAGCGCCAGTCGCCCGCGGGATCACGGCGCGGCAAGGCGTCCGGCACACCGGCCGGCTGGCGTGCCGCGGACGGTCGCACCAGCGCATCCAGTGACAGCGCGTCCGCCGCTGGCGTCACTCCCAGGATCAGCGCGTGCAGCGCCAGGACGTTATCACAGTGGTAGATCATCGACCACGAGTTCCGGTAGCACAGAACCCAGAGTAGCAGGCCGGCGAACGACGGGCCGGAGTAGCGGTGTCGCCAGCCGAGCACGAAGGCGAGGTTGGCGACCAGAGTTGCGCCCAGGAGCGCTCGGAACGCCTTGACTGGCATGGGCCTGTCGAGGAGCGCCGCGGTCCCGACCGGCCGGAAGAGGCAGGGATCCGACCCGGCGATCCTGAGGAGCATCGAGTAGCGCCGCCCCAGATAGGAGAAGACGAATCCGCCGACCAGGATCCTGAGGACCGCCAGTCGCCCGGCGGGCGCATCGGTGAACCAGAAACGGTCGAGAGCTCGGACCAGTCGCTTCATGGCAGGGCCCTTTCGACCTCCCGCGAGGCGTGAACCCGTTCCGACAAGGGTGTCCGCGTGCCGGTGAAGTAATCCGCAAGCCGGTACTCGCCCGTGACGACTTGGACGGTCACCACGCCGGCGAACGGTCCGCCGCTCTCGCGGCCGATCTTCGAGGCGACGGATCGACAGAGCTCGTCTGCCCGGCCGATCCGCACGAGCTCGCGCAGCTGCCTGCGCACCTGGTTCAGGCCGCCCGCCCCGGCGTAGCCGTAGGGGATCGGGTAGCGCCTCCCCCGTGCGTCGAGGCCCAGCAGGTGCGTGACCTGGGCGCGCTGGGATCGGTCCGCCGTGAACATCGGGTAGTAGGAGAGGGGGAAGTTGTCCTTCGGTTGCTGCCGCGAGTTCTGCACGATCGGCCAGAGCACCGCCCCGATCGTCAGGATGCTCAAGCCGCTGGCGAACCGCTTCCCTTGCATGGCCCGTATCAGGCAACCCGGGACGGGGTCACCGCCCGCGGTGCGGCGGTCGGCACGGTGCCAAAGAGAATGACCCATCATCCCCGATACCTCCGTCTCGTCCCGGCGGGCGCTCGCGCCCATCCGACTCCCGCGGGGTGGGGCCGGGTGTGGCGGCCGATGCGCCGAACAGGCGGCCGTACACCCCGCCCCAGCCCGCGAGGGAGGCGGGCGTCCCTTCCTCTACGACACGGCCGTCCTCCAGCACGTAGACCCGGTCCGCCGCGAGCACCAGTGGCAGGCGATGCGCGGCGACGATGACCGTCTTGTGCCGCGCCAGCTCGCGCAGCACCCGGGCCAACGCCTGCTCCGTCGCCGCATCTAGCGACGCGGTCGCTTCGTCGAGGACGACGATCGGTGGGTCGCTCACAAGCCCGCGGGCGACGGCGACCCGCTGTCGCTCCCCGCGCGACAGCACCCGTCGGCGGTCGCCCAGCTTCGTCTCCCAGCCCTCCGGCAGCTCGGCCACGAGCCGATCGACGCCGGTCAGTCGCGCGACGCGTTCGAGCCTATCCTCCGCCACATCACCCCGGACGCCGTAGGCGACGTTCTCCCGAACGGTCGCCTCGAAGATCGGGGCGTCCTGGGACACCAGGCCGATCTGCGAGCGCAGCGAAGTCAGCGAGACCTCGGCGATGTCCTGGCCATCGATCGTGATGCGCCCGCTCGTCGGCTGTTGGAAGCGCAGCAGCAGATCCAGGAGCGTGCTCTTGCCGGCGCCGTTGGGGCCGACGAGCGCGATCAGCTCGCCGCGCCGCGCCTGCAGGCTCACGTTGTCGAGCGCCGCGGTCCCGTCAGCGTAGCTGAACGAGACTCCTTCGACCGACACCACCCCGCCGCGGACGCGCAGCGCCGGCCGGGTCTCGTCGGCCGGGCTTTCGGGCTGCAGCTCGAGGAACGCGGCCAGGCGATCGACCGAAATCTCCGCTTCCTGCAGGTAGCGATTGGCGTCGGCCACCCGCTGGAAGATCGGCGAGAGCAGTCCGGTCAGCGTGAAGAAGGCGACCAGCGTGCCGCCAGTCGCCCGGCCGGCACCGACCTCTTCGGCGGCCAGCGCGAGCACCAGGGCCATGC
>JACCZL010000654.1 GCA_013695975.1 Chloroflexota bacterium | reverse complement strand
TCTACCAGCGGATGCTCCCGCAACCTCGGCTGCGGTTCCTGCTGGCCGACGACCCGGGCGCGGGCAAGACGATCATGGCCGGGCTGCTCATCAAGGAGATGAAGCTGCGCGAGGCCATCGAGCGCGTGCTCATCCTATGTCCTGCTCCGCTGACCATCCAGTGGCAGGACGAGCTGCTGCGCTGGTTTGGTGAGCCGTTCGACATCATCTTCGCGGCCGTCGACCAGCAGCAGCTCGTCAACCCCTGGCAGCGCGCCTCGCAGGTCATCGCCTCGCTGGATTACGCGAAGCAGAACGACGTGCGCGAGCGCGTCTGGCAACAGCGCTGGGACCTGCTCATCGTCGACGAAGCCCACAAATGTTCGGCCTACACGAAGTCCCAATCAGGGCGGAGCGACGAAGTGGCCGAGACGAAGCGCTACCAGCTTGCCAAGAAGCTGGCCGCGATGTCCGATCACGTCCTGCTTCTGACCGCCACGCCGCATCATGGTGACGAAGACCGCTTCGCCCACTTTGTCCGGCTCGTGGATCCCGATCTCTTCCCCGAGCCGCACCGACTCGGAACGCAGGCGGCCGAGATCCGGAAGCAGGTCTTCCGACTGGGGCCTGAGAGCCCCTGGGCGCTGCGTCGCCTGAAGGAGGACCTCCGGGACATCCGCGGGCGCCGCCTGTTCCCCGACCGTCACGTCAGCACCGTGGCATTCTGCCTGAACAGCGAGGAGTACGGGCTCTACAAGGCTGTCACCGCCTACATCAACGAGTTCATGCCCCAGCAGACCGGTCAGCGGCGGACGAGCGCGGCTCTGGCCCGGACCGTGTTCCAGCGACGGCTCGCCAGCTCGACGTCGGCGATCCACGAGTCGCTCAAGCGCCGTCTGGAGAAGCAGCGGGCGTTACTCGAGGAGCTGGAGGGCATGACCCCCGCGCAGCGCGCCAGACGCCTCGCCGCCCTCCAGGGTCGCTTGCCGGATGTGGAGCAGGACGAGGACGACCTCGACGATGCCGCGCGGGATCAACTGGTCGACGACTACACGGCGGCGCTCGAGCTCGACCAACTGAGGACGGAGGTAGCGGCGCTGCGCGAGCTGGCCGAGCAGGGCAGACGGGTGCGCGAGCAGGCCGGCGACTCGAAGCTCGCGGCTCTGAAAGCGTGTCTCTCGCGCTCCCAGTTCGCGGAGCTCAAGGACGGCCGGGGCAAGCTGCTGATCTTCACCGAGCACCGCGACACCCTGAACGCCGTGCGCGATCACCTGGTCAGGTGGGGGTACTCGACCTGCGAGATCCACGGCGGGATGAATCCCCACGAGCGCAAGCGGGCGCAGGAGGAGTTCCGCACGTCGGCCCAAATCTGCGTGGCGACCGAAGCCGCCGGCGAGGGCATCAATCTCCAGTTCTGCCACCTGATGATCAACTACGACATCCCCTGGAACCCGACGCGGCTGGAGCAGCGCCTCGGGCGGATCCACCGAATCGGTCAGGAGCGCGATTGCTACGCCTTCAACTTCGTCGCGACGGACTCTGAGGACGGTCAGCCGATCGTGGAGGGCCGCATCCTGCATCGGCTGCTCGAGAAGCTCGACGAGATGCGGGACGCGCTCGAAGGCCGCGTCTTCGACGTGGTCGGCGAGGTGCTCTCGCTGAACGACGTGAACCTGACCGAGATGCTGCGCGAAGGGGCCTACGACCCGCGTCGATTGGCGGAGTACATCGACCAGATCGATCAGATCGATCCGGCCCGTTTGAAGCAGTACGAGGAGGCGACCGGCGTCGCCCTGGCCCGCGCGAACGTCGACTTCACCGGCTTCCAGAGCCGCAACCTGGAAGTGGAGGAGCGGCGGCTGATGCCCCGCTACGTCGAGGCGCAGTTCGTGGCCGGGGCTCGCGAGGTCGGGCTGCGGATGGAGCCGCGGGCCGATGGTCTCTGGCGGATCGAGCACGTCCTGGCGGACCTCCGCTCGGAGCGATTGCAGGCCGTCGGCCGCCTCGGGAAGGCCGAATCGAGCTACCGCAAGGTCACCTTCCACAAGGATCACCTCGAGCAGGACGCCCACCTCGACGCCGTGCTGGTCGGCCCCGGCCACCCGCTCTACGCCGCGGTCGACGAGCGGCTGAACGAGCGGCTCGCGCCGTGCGTCGGCCAGGTCGCGCTGTACGTCGATCCTCTCGCGACGGCGCCGTACGGCCTCCACTTCTTTGAGATCTCGATCCGAGGCAAGAACACCAGGGGCGAGGACCTGCCCCTGTTCGGCGAGGTGGTCGCGGTGCGCGAGGAGGCAGACCAGCTCGAGGTCGTGCCGAGCGACGTCCTCCTGAACCTCCCGCCCCACCCGATGCCCCCCGAGTCGATGGGGCTCGTCGACCCCCAACCGTCGTCGGACTTTCTGAAGAGCACCTACCAGCTCGAGTGCCGAGCGCGCTGTCAGCAGGAGCGGGAGCATTTCGCGACCGTCTGCCGGGACTACCTGACGCGATCCTTCAACGCTCGGATCGCCCAAGCCCAGGAGCGGGTCATGGACCTCATGGCCCGCGAACGCGAGTCACCGGAGGTGGCGCTGGCTCGTCAGCGTGCCGACCACGACTACGAAGACCTCCGGCGCACTCGCGCGGAGCGGCTGGCCGGCCTGGACCGCCTGGCCATCGCCCGCACGGGTCCCGTCCGCCACCTGGCGACGGCGGCCGTCGTGACGACCAACATGGTCGAAACCGGCGACATCGCGTCGGCCTTCGGCGACCGCGACCCCGAGGCGATTGCGAGTGCGGAGATCGCCGCCGAAGACCTGGTCATCCGCCATCTCGTCGAACGCGAGAACTTCCGCGAGGAGGACTGCACCCGCGTGGGCAACGTCCGCTTCGCCGGCAACACCCGTGAGGGCTTCGACATCCGCGCCGTCAAGCTCCTCGACGAGGCGACCGGCCAGATGGATGTCCGCCGCATCGAGGTCAAGGGTCGCAAGCGCGGCGGCAATATCGTGCTGACGACAAACGAGTGGTACAAAGCCCAGCACCTCGCGGACTCCTACTGGCTCTACGTCGTCTGGGACCCGCTCGGCCCAACCCCCGAGCTCGCCATCGTCCAGAACCCCGCCGCCCGCCTCGATCACGCCAAGCGCGAGATCGTCGCCTCGCGCTATTTCGAGATTCCGGCCGCCGCCATTACCGAGGTTGGCACCGGAGGCGCCGCGTGACCGCCAGGAGCCGCAGGAAGGGCGGTGAGCTCATCAGCCAGAAGACTCGCCGCGAGTTTCGCGAGTGGTTCGTGGAAAATAGTCATTTGCGAGAGATTGAAGCCTCCTTCGCAGATGCAGACATCGCACGTAGCCCACTTACTTTCGAGCCAACATTAGGTGGTGAGCGCCGTGCCCTCGTCGAGCAGTACTACGCCTCGATCGACTGGACCAACCATGCCCACGTCAGGCGAGTGCTCGACGTCTACGAGGTGATTCTGGACCGGGTTGAGGACGGGGACCGTTACCAGCACATGGTTCGTGTCTTGGAGCGCGACGGGTACCGACACGAGCAGGGACGCATTGTCGCGTCCGCCGCTGACTGGGATCTCGGTCAGATTCTCAAAGCCGGCGCACTCTTCGAAAGCTCGCACCTCCAGGACCAGATTGACCGTATCAGGCAGGCCGTCGACGAAGATCCTGGACTCGCGATCGGAACCTCGAAGGAGCTGGTCGAGACGACGTGCAAGACGCTGCTTGACGCTCTCGGCGAGCAGTATGACCGGGACGCGGACGTAGGTAAGCTCGTGAAGCAAACCTGCCGCGCCCTGAACCTGACGCCCGAAGACATCTCGGATACGGTCAGGGGCGCCGACGCTATCCGCCGGGTGCTCGGGCAACTCGCGACGATCGCGGTTAGCCTTGCCGAGCTTCGCAACCTCTACGGCACCGGGCATGGCCGCGGATCGGCCCATCGAGGTCTCCAGCCACGGCACGCCCGTCTCGCCGTGGGCTGCGCGGCGACCTTCGCCACCTTCCTTTTCGAAACTTATCAGCACCAGCAAGCCGAGAACCTCGGGGAGAAGGCCTCGTAGTGGTCGACGACCGGCGGCTGATCGAGGACTACCTGCCGATCCAGGCGATCAGCAAGGAGGCGGCGCGGGAGAAGTCGGTCCGCAAGGGCCACATCTCGACGCTGCACTTGTGGTGGGCGCGGCGGCCGCTGGTGGCGGCACGGGCAGCGGTCTACGGAGCATTGGTTCCCGCCTCGCAGTTCGCCCCCGCCGATGGGTCCACGGTCAACGCGAGGAGCCTCGGGCGGGCGAACGCCGCGAAGTTCGTCGAGCGGCTCTGCAAGTATCCAGGCGACCCGAAGGTGATCGCGGAGGCGCAGCGCCACATCCTCGCGGCCCATGCCGAGCGGCTCAGTCGGGAGACTGGCGAGACGGTGACGGTGGACGACATTGAGGCCGGGCGGGCGCCCAGGCCAATCGTGCTCGACATGTTCGCGGGGGGTGGAGCGATCCCGCTGGAGGCTCTGCGGCTGGGCTGCGAGGCGTACGCGCTCGACCTGAACCCGGTGGCCTATATCATCGAGCTCTGCACGCTGGTCTACCCACAGAAGTACGGCAGGCCCGATCTGAGCGCCAGGGGCTCGGCTCCAGATGGGAGCTGGGCCGGCCTGGCGGCCGAAGTAGAACACTGGGGAAAGTGGGTGCTGGAG
>JACCZL010000652.1 GCA_013695975.1 Chloroflexota bacterium | reverse complement strand
CACGCCTGAGCGAGTCCCACGGCAATCCCGAGCGCGCGTACAATTGAGGCTATCCTGACGTCTGGCGGACCCGGCAGGTAGGCTGCCGCGCGCCGGCGGAGGACGGGGCCCTGGTGGACATCTTCATACGGCTGGCGGCGGTTGCGATCCTCGTCTTCGCGAATGCGTTCTTCGTCGCCGCCGAGTTCGCACTGGTCAGCTTGCGCCGGAGCCAGGTCGAGCAGATGGCGGCGACGGGCAGCCGCCTCGGCAAGATGCTCCTCCGGGCCAAGGAGAATCCGAACCGCTTCATCTCGGCCGCCCAGCTCGGGATCACGATGGCCTCGCTGGCCCTGGGCTGGATCGGCGAGCTCACGATCGCCCAGCTCGTCGACCCACTCTTCCTGGCCTTACCCGAGGCGTTTCACGGGCCCGCCCTCCATTCCATCTCGGTGGCCATCTCCTTCGCGATCATCACCATGCTGCACATCGTCCTCGGCGAGCAGGTTCCGAAGATGGTCGCCCTGCAGCACGCTGAGCGAACGGCGATGCTGACTGTCGGCCCGACCGAGACGTTCTTCCGCGTGTTTCGCCCGTTCATCGCGCTCTTCACCGTAGCCACGGACCTGGCGCTGCGCCTCCTGCGAATCGGCCCACGGGCCGCGCACGAGGCCGCGATCACCGCCGACGAGCTCGAGCTGCTGATCCAAACCAGCCACCGGGCCGGTGTCCTCGAGGACACCGAGCGCGACCTGCTGAGCAACGTCTTCGATTTCGCCCAGCTCGCGGTGCGCCAGGTCATGGTCCCCCGCACGGAGATGCAGGCTTTGCCAGTCGACGCGGGGTTGGGCGAGCTGCTCGACCTGGCAGAGGGGAGTCCCCACGCCCGCTTTCCGGTCTTCGAGGGCACGCTGGACAACATCGTGGGGGTTGCCCACCTCAAGGATCTGCTGCGGATGATTCGGCGTGGGGATGCCGGCTTCGACCTTCGAGGCGTCCTCCGACCGCCGCTCTTCGTGCCGGAGAGCATGCCGGCCGACCGGCTGCTGACAGAGTTCAAGCGAGCCGAGACCACCCTCGCGGTCGTGATCGACGAGTACGGGGGCACCGCCGGGCTGGTCACGGTCGAGGACCTGGTCGAGGAGATCGTCGGCAACCTGCCGGACGAGTTCCACCGCCAGCGGGAGGGCGTCGAGCCGCAGCCAGACGGTACGACGCTCGTCTCCCCGCGGCTACGGGTCGACGAGTTCAGCGACCTGTTTGAAGTCCCGATCGCGGAGAGCCAGGACGTCGATACGGTGGGCGGCCTCGTGGTCGAGCGCCTCGGCCGCCTCGCCCAGCCCGGCGACGTGGTCGAGGTCAATGACCACCAGCTCGCGGTCGAAGCGGTCGAGGGTGTCCGGATCACGAGCCTGCGGCTGATCCCGCGCGCTCAGCCGAAGCAATCGAGCGTCGACGCCGACGCCTGATCGGGGAACGTAACGGACGGGCGGGGTGTGGAGACAAGCCCTGCCCCTGCACGGGTGGGTATACTCCTGCTCGGAACGCGAGTTGATGGATCTGGAGGCGCACATGAGCGAGCAGACGCTGCCCGGCGGGATCATGGGCAAGATCCTGCGGGTCGACCTGACGCGGGGGACGATCACGACCGAGGAGCTCACGTCCGAGGTCGTCGAGATGTGGGTCGGCGGGGTCGGCCTGGGGGCCAAGATCCTCTACGACGAGGTACCCCCCGGCGTCGAGTGGGACGATCCTGAGAACCGCCTGATCATCGCGGCCGGCCCCCTGGCCGGCACGAAGGTCCACGGCGCCGGTACCTACTGCGCGGTCGTCAAGGGGCCGATGACTAACCTGGCTGGGTCGACTCAGGCCAACGGCTTCTTTGGCGCCTACCTGAAGCAGTGCGGCTACGACGCGGTGGTGGTCCAGGGACAGGGGGCGACCTGGCAGTATCTCTGGATCTCCGATCAGGGCTGCGAGCTGCGCGACGCCAGCCACATCATGGGCCTGGACTGCTGGGACGCCGATGAGAAGCTGCACGCCGAGCTCGGCTACAAAGAGCGGATGATGAGCTTTATCGGGATCGGGCCGGCCGGCGAGAACCTGGTCAAGTTTGCCGTCATCTCCGGCGACAAGGGCCACGTGGCCGCCCACAACGGTGTCGGCGCGGTCATGGGCTCGAAGCGGCTCAAGGCGATCTGCGTCCCGCGTGGCAAGCAGAAGGTGCCGGTCGTCCACCCGGAGCGGCTGGCTGAGTACGCCGAGCCCCTGTTCGAGCACGCCTACGAGTTCCGCGACCGCTGGCTGGCTCGCGGTGGGACGGCGGTCGGCCTCTCCGACATGGAGCGGATGGGAGCGTTGCCGGTCCTCAACTACACCACCAACGTCTACCCCGAGCACGAGCAGATGAATGGGCTCACGTTCCGCGAGAACTTCGACGGCCGCCACACGCCCTGCTGGGGCTGTCGGATGAACCACCTCCACACCGGCTCGATGACCTGTGGCGAGGAGGCCGGCTACGTCGGCGAGGAGCCGGAGTACGAGGGCTTCTCCGCGATGGGGCCGCAGATCGGCATCACCGATCAGAGCGTTGCCTTCAAGCTGGCAAACCTGACCGACCGGATCGGTGTCGACGTCAACGAGATCGGCTGGCTGATCGGCTGGGCGATCGAGTGCTTCGAGAAGGGCGTCTTCACGCTCGAGGACACCGACGGACTCGAGCTGCGCTGGGGCAACGGCAAGGCCGTCGAGGAGCTGCTCTGGCGGATCGGCCGACGCGAGGGCAAGCTCGGGGACCTGCTGGCGGAGGGTGTGATGCGCGCCTCGCATAAGGTCGGGGGTGAGGCCGCCGACTGGGCGATCTACGTCAAGAAGGGCGCCAGCCCGCGCGGCCACGACCACCGCGGCCGCTGGACCGAGATGCTCGACACCTGTGTGGGCAACACCAGTACGATCGAGGCGACCGCCGGCGCCGACCCGACCGACTATCTGGACATCGAGCCGGTCAAGGACCGCTTCGATCCGCTCGACGTCTCGACCTTCGTCGCCAAAATCAACGGTCGCCGCCAGTTCGACGATTCGCTCGGCGTCTGCCGTTTCGACTCGCAGGACCTCCAGCTCGAGCTGCACTGCTTCAACGCCATCACGGGGTTCGAGTACACCCCCCAGGACGCTCTCCGCAAGGGGCGGCAGATCGTCCACCTCCTGCGGGCCTTTAACTTCCGCCATGGGCTCACGGTCGACGTCGAGGAGCCGTCCGAGCGCTACTTCGAGCCGCCGACCGATGGCGCGGCACTCGGGACCGATCCACGCTCGCACTGGCCGACGATGAAGCAAAACTACTACCGCCAGATGGGCTGGGACGAGGCGACCGGTAAGCCCCTCCCCGAGACCTTGCGTGAGCTGGACCTGGAGTGGCTGGTGAAGGACTTCTGGCCCGAAGAGGCGGCCGTTGGGGCGCGGTAGGGATGAGTCAGTCGATAGGTGGGCAGATCGCGATCTGTTCCGCGACTGGGGGCGCCTGAGGGGAGACGCGTCCGCATGGGCACGCTAGATGGTAAAGTCGCCTTAATTACCGGCGCGGCCGGGGGCATCGGGCGCGCGATGGCGTTGCGTTTCGCGACGGAGGGGGCTGGGGTCGTCCTCGTCGATCTAGACGAGGCAGGCGCCTCGGCCGTGGCAGCCGAGGTTACCGCACTCGGCGCGAGGGCGCTGCCCGTCCGCGCCGACCTCACGCGCAACGCCGAGATCCGTTCGATGGCCGACCAGGCCGTCGCCCACTTCGGTCGGATCGACGTCCTCCTGAACAACGCCGGCGTGATCCGGGTGGAACGCTTGCTCGACGTAACCGAGGAGCACTGGGACTTCATCTTCAGCGTCAACACCCGAGCCGTGTTCTTCGTCCTGCAGGCCGTCGCCCGGCAGATGCTCGACCAGGAGCCGGGCGCCGATGGCCGACGTGGGCGGATCATCAACACCGCCTCGATCGCCGGACGGCCGGGCGGGCGGCCGCTCTTCGCCCCGTATGCCGCGAGCAAGGCGGCGGTCATCTCGATCACCCATTCGGCAGCGGTGGCGCTGGCCCCATCGGTGACGGTCAACGCGATCTGCCCAGGCGCGGTCGAGACGCCGATGTGGGAGCAGATCGACGCCGAATGGGGTGAGCTGGAAGGTCGACAGAAAGGTGAGGTCTGGCGGGAGCGAATCGCCCCAATCCCGCTCGGCCGCCCCCAGCGCGCCGAGGACGTCGCTGGCGTCGCGGCCTTTCTAGCAGGTCCGGATGGCGGCTACATGACCGGCCAGGCCGTCACCGTCGACGGCGGGTTGGTCATGTCGTAGTCGAGAGTAGGGATTCGTCCACTTTTCACCCTCGTCGCTCCGCTCTCGTCAGCGCGCGGCCAGCTCGTTGAGGCGGCGGAGGTCCCCTTCGAGCGCCCGCTGCTCCTCGCCGTAGCGGGCCCAGTCTCCGGCCCGCTGGGCCTCCTGGGCCCGAGCCAGGTGGTCGGTGGCCGAGCGGACCAGGGCTGAGACGTCACCGGACAACGGCCCTCCTCCAGGGGTTGCGCTCGCCTGGCCGTCGCTCGTCGTGGGGCTGGTAGGCTGGGCGGCGAAGCCTGAGCCGAACAGTTTGGCGAGGGCCTCGTCCAGCGTCGGCTCCATTACCAGGCGGCTGCCGGTCGCCACGATGACCCGCTTGAGCTCGGGGATCGCGCCGGTGTTGTCGGCCTGGAGGTAGATCGGCTCGACGTACAGGTTCGAGGTGCCAATCGGAATAACCAGGGTGTTGCCGCGGATGACCTTCGAGCCGGCCTGGCTCCAGAGCGTGAACTGCGACGAGATCGCGGGGTCCTGGTCGATCCGGCCCTCGACCTGGTAGGGACCGTAGACGAGCTTCTCCTTCGGGAACTTGTAGACCAGCAGCTTACCGTAGTTCGGCTCGTCGGAACGGGCGGCCAGCCAGGCGATCATGTTGTCCTTGTTGATGGGGGTGAACGGCTGCATCAACAGGAACTCTTCGCGAGGCTGACCCGGCAGCCGCATGATGACGTAGTAGGGATCGACTGGCTGGCGCTCGTAGTAGAACTTCTCGAAGGGGATCGCCCAGGCGTCCTCGCGGTTGTAAAAGACCGTCGGATCCAGCATGTGGAAGATCTGGTAGCGCTCAGCCTGAATCCGGAACAGATCCTCGGGATACCGAATGTGCGCCCGCAGGGATGGCGGCATCTCCGACAGGGGCAGGAACAGCTCCGGAAAGATCTGCTGATAGCTCCGGATGAGCGGGTCCTCGGTGTCGGCGACGTAGAAGTGCATCGAGCCGTCGTAGGCGTTCACGACCACCTTGACGCTGTTGCGGATGTAGTTGAGCCAAACCCCGCCCGCGCGCCAGAGACGTGGCTGCGAGTAGGGGAAGCTATTGGTGTGGGTGTAGGTATCGAGCATCCAGAAGAGCTGGCCGTCCACGACGACCATGTACGGGTCGCGATCCTGCATCAGGAAGGGAGCGACGCGCTCGACGCGCTCGCGCACGCCGCGACGGTAGAGGAGCTCGGAGTCAGGGCGGAGAGCGCCGGAAAGGAGGATGTTGCCGTCGCGGAAACGGAGGGCATAGGCGAGGCGGCGGCCGAGGCTGCCGATGTTGACGCCAGTGCTGGCCTGGTGGCGGGTCTCGACGTTGTCGTCGCCCCGCGGATAATCGAACTCGGGCTCATTGGTTTTGACGATCACGTAGCTGGAGGGGCGCGCCCCGTAGTAGATCTCCGGGCGCGTGATCGGGATGTCGCCCTGGGGCGGAACGTTCTGGATCAGCAGCGCCGGCCGCCCCTCTTCGCCGACGGCGCTGACCGGCGACATCGCCACGCCGTAGCCGTGGGTGAACTTGAGCCGCTGGTTCACCCACGTCCTGGCCTGGACCTGAAGGGCATCGGTGTTGAGCTCGCGCGCCGCGAGCATCACCTGGAGGTAGCTGTCGCGGAACTGGTAGCGGTCCACGTCGACGTCGTCAAACGTGTAGTAGCTGCGGATGCTCTGGATCTGGTTGTATGTGTCTCGGAGCGGTCGATGGTCCCAGAGACGGATGTTGCGGACGGTCTCGGGGTTGGCGCGGATGTCCTCCGCGGAGACGGCGTCGTCGGCCGGATAGAACTGTTCCTGAATGGTGTCGAGGTTGAACGCCCGACGGGTGAAGGCGATACTGTTCTCGAGGTAGGGCCGCTCCTTCTCGAGTTGATTGGGCTTGACCTCGAAGTTCTCGATCACGTTCGGGAAGAGCAGGCCGCCGACCAGCGCGACGAGCCCCCACAGCCCGAGCCCGGTGATGGCGGGTCGAAGGGTTCGGGCGAAGGCCGTGGCGACGATCAGCGCCGCCGCCAGGAGCGCGGTCGCGAACATCACGTAGAGTGCCGGCATCTCGGCCCGAACGTCGCTGTAACTAGCACCGTAGGCGACACCACGCGTCGAGTACACCAGCTCGTACAGGTCGATCAGGTGGTTGGTGGCGACCAGTGTCATCAAGAGCGCTGCCAGCACGGCAACGTGCAGCTTGACCTGGCGTGGCAGGCCGAAGATCACCCGTTCGAGATTGATCCCAAGCTCGTACGACGTCACCACGGCGTAGACAGCCAGCGTGGTAGTCGTGATCAGGATCAGTGCGCCGAGTAGCCACGAATGCAGCGCCCGGATGAACGGCAGCGTGAAGACGTAAAAGGCGGCGTCCTGGGTGAAGATCGGATCGACGAAGTTGAAGGCGACCTGGTTTTGGAACCGCATCACCATCGACCACTGGCCCGATGCGACGACGCCCATGATGATGGCGAGAAAGAGGCCGAGGAGGCTGATGCCGACGGTCACCAGGCGGCGATAGACGTTCTGTTCGCCGACCCGTGCGCCAACTCGCGCGATGTAGGCCCAGATGCCGACCTCGTCGCTCGGCGCGAGGTGCTCGAAGCGGTAGGCCAATCGCCGCGCCAGGAGGACACTCGGGAGGTACCCGGCCAGAAAGAGCGCCGCCCCGGCGCAGAAGAGCGCCACCTGAGCGCCCACCGTCGTGGTGTAGACGTGCTGTAGGCCGACGCTCTCGAACCAGAGCCAATCGGTGTACAGATCTACGCCGACGGTTCCGAGGACCGCCAGGAGGCCCAGGACGACGGCCCCAATGAGGCGACTCACGGCGACGTAGCGGCCGCGCTGGCCGCGCCGGCTCGGCCAGCGCTCCATCGGGATGACGGGCTCCACGATCCCTCCTCCGGTTCCTCCAGGTCGATTCTAGCATGGCACGCTCGCGTTCCCATCCCTTTGCTATACTCGCCTGAGCGTGCCCTCACCCCCTATCCCCGCTCCGGAACCCCGAAGGGGGTGGGACTAACGTGGTATCGCCCACGTCCGCTCCGCGGGAAAGGGCCGCCGAGGGCCGATGCTCGAAGACCGCATCAGAGTCGGGCAGGTAGCCCGCCTGGACGGGTTCCACGCAGACCAGTTGGGCTGCAGCCGGGCCGTGCTCGAGGCGCCTGGCCTTCACGTCGTCGCTTCGGCCCGCCGGGTTCGGCCAGGTTGGGGCGGCTACACCGTCCCACTCCTCGCGCTGTCGACGAGCGGGGGCGGGGTCGTGTCCGTTCGCCCCGACGTCCTTGATCGTGTGCGGGTGGAGCTGGCGTCCCGGACGGAGGAGACGCTCGGCGAGCCGCACTTCGAGCGGCTGCGTCGGATTGCCCAGTCAGTCGTGCCCTACGCGTACAATCTCAGCGGCTACGTCCTCTTTGCCGATGCGGACCATTTTCAGCGGCTGTCGAGCCGAGCGGAGCAGGTCGATCGTCGGGATTCGCGGGCGGCTGACCTGCGGCGTCGGTTTGACGGCGAGATCTTCGCCGTTCGCACCACGCGGGGTGACATCGTGAGCTGGGCAGCGATCAAGCTCAAATCGGATGAGGTCTGGGAGATTGCCGTCGTCACCGAGCCTTCGTATCGGGGTCAGGGCCTGGCGAAGGAGGTCGTCTCGAGCGCGACCGACTACATCATCAGCCAGGGGCGAACGTCGCTCTACGTCCACGATCGTACCAACGCCGCCTCGGCGCGGGTCTGCCGATCCCTCGGCTACGTCGAGTACGCTGAGCAGTTCTTTAGCGAGTATTGAGTAGGGGCAGGGTCTCCCCGCCCTGCTCGGGTG
>JACCZL010000647.1 GCA_013695975.1 Chloroflexota bacterium | reverse complement strand
GGCCAGGACGGCGCTTGTCTCTCGCATCTCCTCGATCGGATGCTCGGCGCCGATCACGACTTGGACGCCGCTCACGTGGAGCGCCTCGGACAACAGCTTGCCGACCATCTGGCTGCGCTCCAGAACCTGGACGAGCGGCACGGCCTTCTGGCTGTAGGTGAACTCAGGCTGGCTCAGGACGTGTCCCAGCCCCTCGTAGTACACGCCCTCGAACGTCTGGCGGTCGGCCTGCTCGAGGATGCGCGCCACCGCCAACGCCGCCTGGCGCTCCGCCCCGCCCAGCCCTTCGGCCAGGGTCGTCACCGCGGTGGCGGTCCGCCCATCGAGGACATCGGTCAGCTTGTTGCCGATGCAGTCCAGGTCATCGCGCTCGGACGGCGTGTCGAGATGGACGATGTGCTGGCGCACGGCCCCGGAATGGAGCACGACTGTGACGAGCGCCACCGTGTCCTGGACTCGCAGCAGGCCGACGCGCCGCACTCGCGCGCGCGAGGACGTCAAGGGGGTCACGACCGCTGCCGTGCGGACGGCATTGGCGAGCACCGAAGAGGCCAGGTGAGCCCAACGATCGACATCGGGCTCGACCTGGTGGAACTGATGGCGGATCGTCCGCTGTTCGCCCGGCGTCGGCACCTCGCTGGCCATCAAGTGCTCGACGAAGAAGCGATAGCCGGCGTCGGTCGGGACGCGCCCTGCCGAGGTGTGCGGATGCGAGATCAGCCCCAGCTCCTCGAGTTGAGCGAGCTCGTTGCGCACCGTCGCCGAGCTGAGTGTCGGCTCGTAGCGCCGCACAATGATGTCTGAGGAGACCGGCACCGCCGTCGCGACGTACTCCTCGACCACGTGCTTGAGCATGCGCCGTCGTCTCGGCGAGAGCTCCACGCCTACCTCCCCGCAGGGGACACCCCCGTGGCCGGCGCCTTAGCACTCTGGCCCGACGAGTGCTAAGGCGATCCTTAAGTTAGCTATACCACCGCCCTCCGAACAGTGTCAAGCACCCCGCTCGAGATCCGTCAGGCCGTCGCGGCACTCAGCCTCCCTCGGTTGGGGTGGTGATCAGGATGTTGTCAAAGCTGACGCTCGGCGGATCACCCCAGGCGATCGTCGCGAAGCCGAAGACCCCGGTCGTAAACGTCGAGTCGCTGCCGCGGAGGATCAGCTCATCGTTGACGTACACCCGAATGTCGTCACCGGCGGCGCGCACCGACGTCCGGTTGACGTTGCCGGCCAGGTCGATCGCGTCGGTCTCGCGCCAGTCGACGATCGTGGTGACCTGACCGTTGACCTTCTTGCCGAGCGCCACCTGACTGTCCAACGTATCGATCGTGACGTAATAGTAATTGTCGTCGTCGGTGACGCGGAACAGGAGCTGGTGGCCGGCGTTGCCGCCGCTTTCATTGCGACTGTCGACGGTCATCGTGAAGTCGGTCAGCGTGGTACGGGTCCCGAACAACTGCGCCGTCGTCGGGCTGCTCGGCGTCCCGCCCTGCTTCATCTTGATGATGATCTTGCCGCCGGTAGCGTAAGCATCCGCGGTCTCGTCCGAGTAGAACTGCCCCTCGTCCGTGCCGGACTGGAATGCGCCAGCGTACAGGATCTGCGGGATGCTCGAGCCCGGGTAGGCCAGGCGCCGATCGAGCCGATACGGGCGCGAGTCGCTGGCCGCGCCAGTCGGCGAGTCGACGAAGATGTAGTAGATGCCGGGCATCGTCACCGTAATGTCGATAGTGCCCTCGGGGCCGCTGGCAATCGTGTCGCCCTGCCAGTTCGCCAGCTCGACGCGGTAGGGCCCCGGGCGGTCGACCAGCTCGATGTGGGCGTCGACCAGGAAGTCGAGCACCTCGATGCGGTAGGCGTCGATGTCGTTCGGGGCCGAGATGAACCCGAGCGCATTCGCCTCCGGGCCGAGATAACAGGCGTTCTGGAACGTATCGTTCGGCTCGCAGACATCGTCACCACGCGCCTGAACGGCCGGACGCGAAGGGGCAGCGAGCAGTGCGCTGAGGATCAGCGCGGCGAACAGTGCACGGATGCGGGGACGGGGCATGATGGGCCTCCCTG
>JACCZL010000628.1 GCA_013695975.1 Chloroflexota bacterium | reverse complement strand
ACCGGGCGGCGACCCGCTCATACACCTCGGCGGCCCCGCCCGGCAGGCCGAGGCGCGCCGCGGCCTCCTCGAGGACCGGACGTGTCCGCACAGCCTCGGCGTACGTGCGCGCCAACTGCTCTGCCCCGCGCAGGTCGTCGGCGCCAATGTTCCCGGCGGACGCTCCAGGGGTCACCAGGAGCGTGACGCGCGCTTCATAGACCCGCGGGACCTCACGGACGATCAGGTAGCCAGCCACACCTGCCAGCAGGGGCCCGAGGATCAGCAGAGGGAGCCAGCGGCGCGCGAAGCGGAGGAGATGTTGAACATCCATCGATCTAACCCTCAGAAGGCTCCCAGGCCCCGGATGAGCACGCCCATGGTGCGTAGGAGGATGACCAGGTCTAGCTTCAGCGACTGGTGCTCGACGTAGTAGATGTCGAGCTCGGTCTGCTGGTGCATCAGCCGCGTGTCGTCGCGGTTGATCTGCCACCAGCCGGTGAGGCCCGGATTCACAGCATGGCGGGCATGCTGCCACGGCTGATAAAGCGCCACGATCTCCGGTAGCTCCGGCCGAGGGCCGACCAGGCTCATCTCGCCCTTGAGCACGTTCCAGAGCTGTGGCAGCTCGTCCAGGCAGCTTCGGCGCAGGAAGCGTCCAGGCCGCGTCACCCGTGGATCGCCAGGTGACTTGTGGACCCGCCGGCGATCGTCGACGCCGGGCGGCGGCGGCCCCGCCCGCGCCCGCCGATCCGCCACCATCGTGCGGAACTTGAGCATCTGGAACGGTCGGCCGTGCTGACCGACGCGGTACTGCCGGAACAGGACGGGGCCGCCCGGGTTCAGCCTCAGCGCCAGGGCGATCATCAGCAGCACCGGCAGCAGGCCGACCAGGAAGAGGCCCGCGACCGTCAGGTCGAGCGCGCGCTTGAGGATGAAGTAGGGACGGGCGCCGTGGCGGCCCTCAGCCGAGTCGGCGTCAGCCGATGTCCGCCCCCCAGCGTCGCCGTGCTCGCTCGTCCTCGGCCTGGTCAGTCGTTCCGTTGCAGCGTGTGGGATGGTTGCCTGCATATCTGTGCTGGTCCTCGAATACCTGTCCATGGCGACCTCGCAGGGGCAAGAGTCCTGCAGAGGGCTACGTTCGCGACCCGCCGGCCGGATCACCGTGTGGGCGACCCTACCCGCGCCCGTCGGCTCCTCTAGCTATAACGTCTATCGATGCGATAAAGGGACGCCCGCGCCTCTTCAGTCTCGCGGGCGTCCCTGGAGCTTGTCGATCGCGGCTCAGACCGCGCTCTGCGCCTCCGCGGCGTGATCGGTGGCCTTCGAGCTCGTCGCGCGGACCACAGCCAACAGTCCGATCAAGCCAGCGAGTAGCAGGGCGCTACTCCACGGCTGCTCTGGGACCATCGAGCCGTCGCCAGTGCGCGGGAGGGTCCGAACCGGAACCTGGGCCGCGACTTGCGGGATCGGGCCGGCGCCGCGAACGCCAGGCGCCGCCGCCTGGACGCCCGGCACCGACTGGAAGGTCGGCACCGAGGCCTGAACGGCCGGCACCGCTGGCGCGACACCCGGTGTCCGAGCCTGAACGCCGGGGATCAGCGACTGGAACGTCGGCGCCCCGTCGACCTGTCCACCCAGGGGAACGCTGGGCCCAGTCCTGTCGGATGCTCCGAACTGCTGGGCGTGGACCACGTTCGCCGAGCCCAGCGCTACGCAGGAAACCGCCGTCAGGCCGATCATCAATCCCTTCGTTCGTCGAACCATCACCGTCACCTCCATGTCGGTTGCTACACGCCCGTGTCTTCACCGTCAGGTGTAGTATACATCATTACCATAACGCCTCGCGAGTCCGCGATCATCCCTCCACTAGCCTCGCGCGGACGACGGTCCGCTCCGCGTAGTCGCGGGTCAGCGGGTTGAACGCGCCGCCGCACGTGATCAGGGTCAGCCACCGCTGGGTGGTCCGCCCGAGGAGCTCGTGGAGCGGGGCGTTCGCCGGATCGACCTGTCTAACCCATTCGACTTCGTACTCGTGGCGCCCTCCTTCCTCGTCGACGACGGCGATCCGATCGCCGGCCCGCAGCTCCTTCAGCCGCCAGAAGACGGCCGGCTGCTTGTCCCAATCCAGGTGCCCGCTCGCGACCATGTTGCCGACTTGGCCTGGCCGAGCGCTCGGGACGTACCAGCCGATCACGCCGCCCGTCGTCGGGGACTCGAGCGTGCCGTCCGGCTCGACGCCCAGCCCAACGACGTC
>JACCZL010000588.1 GCA_013695975.1 Chloroflexota bacterium | reverse complement strand
CGTGGTGCCGCGGCTGGACTGGCTGAGCGCGAGGGTGGGCCGGTCATGCACGCCGCCGCGGGCGACGCTTACCTGGTGCGGCCGAGCTTCAGACCAGTCGCGAAGCTACCGCCATAGCCGAGCGCTCCGATGATGAACGCCGCGCCGATCCCGTGGCTGACCACGGCGGCGGCTAGCAGGGGGAAGATCAGGCCGCCCACGTTGCCGGCGGTGGGGAAGAGGCCGAAGACGCCGGTCTGGTGGCTGGGGGGGACCACGCGGGCCAGGTGGGCGGATAGGAGCGGACGGGCCAGGGCGGTGGGGATGGCGCGGAGCAGGGCCAGGACGGCGATCAGCCAGAGCCAGGGCGCGACTGCCAGTCCGAGCGCGAGGACCGCGGCAAAGAGCATGCCCCAGGCGTAGAGTCGGACGATGTCCTCGCGGTCGGCCAGGCGGCCGACCAACCAGGTGGCGACCGTCGTCAGGGCGCCATAGCCGCCCAGGATCCAGCCGATGGCCGCGGCCGGGTCGGTCGCGACCTGGGTGATGCGGACCGCGAGGTACGAGTCGACGGTGCCGCTGCCGGCCCGGACGAGGAACTGGTTGGCGAGGTTCCAGCGCACCGGTGGGAGGGCCCAGGCGAGGTGCAGCACCTCGCCCATGCGGCCGAGGACCGACGTCGGCTTGTGCCCGCCGGTTGGTTCGGGCAGCAGCAGCGCGAGTGCCAGGCCGGCCAGGAGGACGAGCCCGGCGTCGACCACGAAGAGTCCCTGCAGGCCGGTGATCGGGATGGCCAGGGCGCCGAGGGGTGGGCCGATGGTCGAGGCGATGGGCAGCGCTGCCTGGACGGTGGCGACGGCCCGCCCGACGTGGCGGCGGGGGGTGAGCATCGCCTGGGTGGCTGTGATGACGCCGCCGACGCCGAAGCTCAGGCCAACCAGCGCTCGCGCGACGACCAGCCAGGGGAGGTCTGGCGCCCAGGCCGCCACCAGCAGGGCGCCGGCCAGCACGACGTAGCTCCGCAAGAGGATGGCCCGGCGGGAAAAGCGTTCGGCGAGCACCCCCCAGAACGGCCCGAGTGGCAGCGCCATCGACATCGTCACGGCGACGAGCACGCCGGTCCAGATGCCGATGGCCACGTCAGACAGCCCGAGCTCGCGGAGCTGGAGCGGGGTAAAGGCGATCAGATGCCCCTCGGCGGCGAACATGACGGTGCTGCTGGCCAGCAGGAGCAGGTTGACGGCGCGCCACGAGAGCTGCACGGCGGCATTCTAGGCGTTGCGGGCTCATGGTGGTACGGGCCTTGCGTGGTCGTCGACACTCCACGGATCGCGAAAGGACAGTGCCCGATGGTCGAGATTGGTTACAAGCTCTCTAGCGAGGAACACGCCCCGAACGACCTGATCCAGCACGCCCGACGGGCGGAGGAGGTCGGATTCACCTTTGCGATGATCGCCGACCACTACCACCCCTGGGTCGACCGGCAGGGGCAGGCGGCGTTCGTCTGGAGCATTCTCGGCGCCGTGGCCCACGCCACCGACCGGTTGCGGGTGGGGACCGGGGTGACCTGCCCGACGGTGCGGGTCCATCCGGCGATCATCGCCCAGGCGGCCGCGACGGTCGAGGCGATGATGCCGGGCCGCTTCATGCTCGGGGTGGGCAGCCGCGAGAACCTCAACGAGCACATCCTGGGCGACCGCTGGCCGCCAGCCGACGTCCGCCTCCAGATGTTGGAGGAGGCGGTCGAAGTCATCCGCCTGCTCTGGCAGGGTGGCAGCCAGGACCACCACGGGCGCTATTACACCGTCGAGAACGCCCGCATCTACACCCTGCCGGACCAGCCGCCGCCGATCCTGGTCGCGGCTAACGGGCCGCGCGCCGCCGAGCTGGCCGGGCGGATCGGGGACGGCTTTGTCGGGACCGCGCCGAAGGAGGAGACGCTCCAGGCGTTCGAGGCGGCCGGCGGGGCCGGCAAGCCGTGCTACGGCGAGGTCAGCGTGTGCTGGGCGGCCGACGAGGCGGAGGCCCGGCGGACCGCGCACGAGCACTGGCCGAACGCCGCGATCAAGGGTGAGCTGAGCCAGGAGCTGCCGACCCCGGGCCACTTCGAGCAGGCGGCCGGGATGGTGACCGAGGACGACGTCGCCCAGACGGTCGTCTGCGGCCCGGATCCCGAGCGGCACCTGGCCGAGATCAAGGCGTACGCGGACACCGGCTACACCCACGTCTGGGTCCACCAGGTCGGCCCCGACCAGGAGGGCTTCTTCCGCTTCTACGAGCGCGAGGTGCTGCCGAAGCTCCGCTGAGGCAGCGCTTACCCCACCGCCGCCGCGCTCGCCGACTCGCTCGCGGCTGTTTGGGCTGACCAGCGACGAGCAGATCGTCGAAGCGCGGGCCTCCCGGCCCGCCCTCGGGG
>JACCZL010000584.1 GCA_013695975.1 Chloroflexota bacterium | reverse complement strand
GCTTCGCGGCCTGCGCGCGCTTCGGATCCTCGTCTGGTGGCGGGCTGTCCGTGTCGTAAAACAGGAACTCGCCATGGTGCAGGTTCGCCGTCTTGAAAATCAGGTTCTGGCCGGCCGCGCCGACCAGCGTAAAGGCGCCGTGGACGGCCAGATTGCGGGCCATCCAGGGCACGAGCAGCAGGCCGGCGGCGGCGCCTGCCACGACGGCGGCGCGCAGCGTCGGCCGCCCGCGTCGGCGGTAGTGGAGGGCGACAAGCGGCACGAGCAGGAGCAGCACCAGGGCATGTGGTCGCGTCAGCGTCGCCAGCCCGATCGCCAGCCCGCTGACGACGTACCACCCGACAGCGTCGCGTCGGAGCGCCAGCATCGAGAGGAAGACGGCCAGGGCGAGGAGAAAGGTGAAGAGCGCTTCGGTGAGGACGTAGTGCTCGTAGATCAGGAGGCCACCGGAGACCGCGGCGGCGAGGCCGCTGAGGAGGCCGACGAGTCGACCAAAGGCGAGCCGACCGATCCCGTAGGCAAGCAGGGCCACGCCGAGGCCGAGCACGTGCTGAACGGCCACCAGGCCGCGCAGGTCCGGCCCGAGACCCCAACCGACAAACGCCATGAACAGCGGGTAGAGCGGCGGCCGCTTCAGGGGCAGTGGGAACCCTTCCCCATTCAGCAACGCCGCCGCGGGCACGTAGTACTGCGACGTATCCCCGCCAATGAAGACCGGCGCCCGGGGAAAGAACGCCAGTCGGAGCGCGCCGCCGACGGCCAGGATCAGGATCAGCGCGAGCAGGTCGGCGTGTCCGACGAGGGCGCGACGGACCAGCGCCACCGGGTGGTCAGACACAGTCACGTCTCCATCGCAGAGGATCGGGCCCGTCAACCCCGCGGCGAACGAGGCTCCGGTCAGGATACCGGAAATCGGAGGCCCTCTCCGACTACTTCGGAGAGGGCCTCCATCCGCTGGCATGTCTGCCGCGCGGCCGGCAATCAGTCGTAGTTGTCTGCGTCGTTGTCGTGGTCGCCGTCGTCGTCGTCATCGAAGCGATCGATGTAGACGACCCCGCCTGAGATGACGACCCGCTCCACGTCGTCGATCTCGATCGCACGGACGTGCCGATCACGCTGGAAACGGTGCCGGGGGTCAAAGTCGTCCGTGCGGACGACGACCAGCCGAACAGTCCCGTCGAGGTCGTCGAACCGCGCCAGGCGCTGGACTCTGCCCAGGCGAGCGTACCGCTGATCCCATTGGGATCTGTCCATGCGAACGACGAGCTCGACTCGGACGACATCGAAGACCCAGTCTCGCGAGGGGGCCACTTGCAGGCGCAGGAGGTCGTCGACGTCGAAGGCGTTGAGGTGCCCACGGTGGGGGAACCGGACCACGGCCTCCTGCCAGCCGGTCTTGACGAGCGCGAGCGGGCGGTCCTGGTGCGGATCGATGAGCAGGACCCTCCCAGTCAGCCTCTGCACGCTGGCGGTCGGCGTGGCATACGAGGACCAATGGCCACGGCGGGCCGCCGGCGCGCGCCGCCGCGCGTAGCAGCCGTCGCTGTTCTCGGTAGATCTCCCGATTCAGCCGCAGACGTCCAGCAGTCGCTCGCCCCACCGCGGTCGTACCGATCACCTCGAGGCCGTCATTCACCCACGCGAGATGCGCCTCCCAAGGCTCGATCCTGGGATTGAACAACCGCTCGGTCGCGCCCGTGGCGGAGTCGCGGCCGGCGTTCGCCTTGCCCTTGGCGAGGTTGCAGGCGAAGCAGGCGCCGACCAGGTTGGACGGGTCGTCCTGATCGAAGGGCGGGGGCGGCTGCCCCAATCGGGCCGCGGCTGCCCAGAGCACTCTCGGTAAGACGTGATCGATCGTCAGCGGCCAGCCGCGGGTTCGACAGTACTCGCACCGTCCGGCCGCCCGCGCCAGCACCAACGCGCGGACCGGCCTCGGGACGGGCATGCGCCACTATGACGTGGTCGGGGCGGCGACGGCCCGTTGGGTCCACTCGTCAAGGCGCTCGGCCGCGACCACCGCCAGCTCCCGCTCGAGCGCAGCCAGCTCCGCCCGCTCGCCGCAGCCAACGCGCTCTCCGTCTTGCAGCTTGTCGACAAGCTCTTCCAGGCGGGCGACTCTGTCGGACGGGAGGCCGGCAACGACCATTTCGTGCTGTCGCCGCACAGCCTCCTCCTGCACGGGCGTCAGCGCCGGCTGCTGCTGTTGCTGCTCCCGTAGCCGATCAAGGTGGGACTGGAGGGCCCCGCGCGGCACGCGCAGGCGACCGCGATGTCGAGTGGCCGGCAACTCCTCAGCGTCGACCCAGCTCTCGACGGTCTGCAACCTGACGCCGAGCGCCCGCGCCGCCTGGCCGAGCGTCAGGTACTCGCCCGGCGCTCTCAGTCTGGGCTTACTGGCCGCGAGTGCCTGCATGAGGATGGCCTCGACGGCGCGGGCGCGCTCAACCTGGCCGCGAGCGTACAAGTCGCGGACCGTCTCTCGGGCCAGCTCAACGTCCTTGGTTGCGAGCACTCGCGAAACCTCCGACCGTTGGGTGGAATGGAACGCGACGCCCCGACAGCGGGCTGTTCCTTACTCGTGACAGTGGCACGCGCGGAGGGACTCGAACCCCCAACCCCTGGTTTTGGAGACCAGTGCTCTGCCAATTGAGCTACGCGCGTCTGGGCGCGGCGGTCCGCGCCCAACGGATTATCGCACGCGTGTCGCGGCTGTGACCATCGCCCGTCCCGCTAGCGCGTCTCGCGGTGCTCCTGATGCTTGCGGCAGCGGGGACAGTACTTCGCGAGTGTCAAGCGATCGGGATCGTTGCGCTTGTTTTTCTCGGAGTGGTACGTCCGCTCCTTGCATTCGTTACATGCCAGCGTGATCAGCACGCGATCAGCTTTTTTTGCCATGAGTCATTCGTTTCCCTCGCTCGTTCGGCGGGAGGCGGGAGACAGGAGGGACGCCCTCCCGTCCCGTCCCCCGCCGACGTCGTCTACTCGGTGATCTGGGTGACCACCCCGGCCCCGACGGTGCGCCCGCCTTCCCGAATCGCAAAGCGCACCCCTTCCTCCAAC
>JACCZL010000529.1 GCA_013695975.1 Chloroflexota bacterium | reverse complement strand
GTACTTCGATGACCTCGTCGCCCACCAGGACGCGTACATCGTCCCGAAGGATGGTGAAGGAATCCTCGACCAGGTGGGTGTGCGGCCGGATCGTCGCCCCCGGCTCAATGGTTGCCAGCCCCTGGGTGATCGCCCCGGCCCCGAGCGGCTGGTCCATGCTGATGAGCCGACTGACACCAGGGTATGGTGTCGGCGCCTGCAGCTCGTCATGATAGTGGAGATCCATCACCACTCCTGAGACCGCGTGTGCCTCAGCATAAGGCGAATCCGATCTGCCTGCAATCCCCCCGGCTCATTTCTAAACAGCCCGGTGGGCAAGCCGTCACCAGCGGCGGAACCAGAGCAGGGCGCAGGCGAGCTTCGAGCAACGCGACGCGTGCGTCTCGGAGGGCAGTCCGAATTCGGCCGGGCGGGCCGGTCGGTGTCAGGACGGCCGAGATCCAGACGCTGTTGTCCGACGGGAGTGGGCGCGTACAATCCCGCGTGTATGAGCGACGCGCACAAGACCCCGGGAACGGCTGATGCCGGACGGGGCGACGTCTGGAGCCCTGAGCAGTACGCGCGCTTCCGAGACGAGCGCAGCCAGCCGTTCTTCGACCTCATGGCGCTGGTTCGGCTGGAGCCGAGCATGCGTGTGGTCGATCTGGGCTGCGGTCCCGGTGAGCTGACCGGGGCGTTGCACCAGCACCTGGGCGCGCGCGAGACGGTCGGGCTCGACAACTCCGACGCGATGCTCGCCAGGGCCCAGGCCCACGCCGGCGGCCGGCTCCGCTTCGAGAAGGCGGACGTCGCCAGCTTCGCGGCGGAGGCCGACTACGATCTGGTGTTTTCGAACGCTACCCTCAACTGGGTCGAGGATCACCCGTCGCTGCTGCGGCGGCTGACCGCGGCGCTGGCGCCAGGCGGACAGATCGCCGTCCAGGTGCCCGCCAACGACGACCATCCGTCGCACGCGACGACCGCCGAAGTCGCGCAGGAGCCGCCCTTCCGCGAGGCCCTGGGTGGGTTCGTCCGCCGCTCGCCGGTCCTGCCGCCGGAGCGGTACGCCGAGCTGCTCGACGAGCTTGGCTACCGGGAGCAGCATGTTCGGCTGCAGGTCTATGCGCATCGGCTGGACTCGCGCGAGGCGGTCGTCGAATGGGTCAAGGGGACCTGGCTGAACGACTACCAGAAGCGCCTGTCCCCTGAGCAGTACGAGCGGTTCCTGGAGCGCTACCACGAGCTGCTCCTCCCCCGCCTGGTGGACCGGCGGCCCTTTTTCTACTCGTTTCGGCGGATCCTGTTCTGGGCCCGGCGTTGAGCCGCTCGAGGCGGTTGCCGTCGAGGCCCAGAGCGGCGACCCGGGTGGGAGGAGCGCGTCGCCCGGTTGGATGGAGCGTAGATCGGGAATGCGGAGCCGCCCTCGGCTGTTGGGGACAAGTGCAGCGAACCGGCCGCCGTCTTCTGGCAGGTTCGCGGAGGAAGGATTCCTGACTGTGGCCACGACGCTCGCCCGCGACTCCGCCACCTGGACCGTTTCTCCTGCCGAGCCTCGGGCTCCAGCCAGGCCGACTGACTGGCGCGGCACGCTCGTCACGGTGGCGATGGGCGAGACGCTGGTCCAGCTCGGCCTGGCGCCGATCACGGCCGTGCTGCCGGGTCTGGCCGAGGCGCTCGGGGTGAGCGCGGCCGACGGGGCCTGGCTGTTGACCGTGTACATTCTGGCGCTGGCGGGCACGCTGCTCGTCGCCGGTCGGCTGGGCGACCTGCTGGGGCATCGGCGCATCTTCGGCCTCGGGGCGCTGGTGTACGCCGGGGCCACCGCCGCGGGCGGGCTGGCGCCCGGCTTCGAGATGTTGCTGGCGGCGCGCGTCGCCCAGGGAGTCGGGGCGGCCATGATCTCTGGCAATAATCTCGCCATCCTGACGCGCGCGACACCAGCGGAGCAGCGCGGCCGGGCGATCGCCATCGTCGCGACCATCTCCTCGGTGGCGTCGGTGCTCGGGGCGGGCCTCGGCACCGTGGCGCTCGGCCTCGGGAGCTGGGAGCTGCTGTTTTTTGCAATGACGCCGCTCGCCGTCTGGGCCGCGTTCCGAGCGCGATCGCTGCCGGGCTCGACGCCAGACCTGGCCCGCGGCTCGGTCGACTGGGCCGGCGCCGGACTGCTGGTGGTGACGATCAGCCTGGTGGCGATCGCGCTGAATCATCCCCACACGACCGCCAGCGAGGTCGTCATGCCGGTCTTCCACACCTGGCTGCCAGTGCTGGCGATCGTCGCGGCGGGCGCCTTCGTGGCCGTCGAGCGACGGGTCCGCCTGCCGCTGCTGGACTGGGCCCAGCTCCGCGACCGCGTCTTCGCCGCGGCCGTGGGCGTGAACGCGATCCTCCACCTCACCATGATGGCCAGCATGTTCCTCGGCCCGATCCTGGTGGTGCGCGGCCTCGGGATGGACATCACGGCCGGCGGGATGCTGATGGTCGTGGTCCAGGTCAGCGTCGTGGCGACCGCCTACCTGGGCGGCTGGCTCTACGACCGCACGCGGGCCGCCTGGATCCGCCCGGGCGCGGCGGCCATGCTGGGCGCGGGCCTCGGCATGTGGGCCCTGGCCGGCCTGCATGGCAGCTACGCCGGCCTGCTCGCGGCCGGCCTGTTCGCCGGCTTTGGCAGCGGTGTGCTGCTGGCGGTCAACAACACGATCATCATGGGCGCCCTGCCCGCCAGCGCCCGTGGGGTCGCCTCCGGCATGCTCGAGACGACCCGCCACTTCGGGCATGCCTTTGGCGTCACCGTCCCGACCGCCATCCTGGCGCTCGTCGTCGCGGGCGCTGCCCCGAGTGCCACCGCCGAGGCCGACGCCCTCCGCCTCGGCTTCTTCTGGGCCTGCCTCGCCATGGCCGCCCTCGCCGCCCTCGGCGTTGCCCTCGCCCTGATCCGCCCGCGCACCCAACCGTAGCCCGGGGGATCGGGCCGGTGGTGGGGCGTGCCGTATCTGCCGCCGATGGCGAGGAGTTCTGACTTCGTGCCGAGCGTCCGCGCGCTTCAGAGCGATTACCGGACGCTGCTGGAG
>JACCZL010000475.1 GCA_013695975.1 Chloroflexota bacterium | reverse complement strand
AGGCGAGCGAGGCGACTGAGGGCCAGGAGGCCGGGCGAGGGTGAGGTGTTGAGGCGGCGCAGGCCGCGGCGGACGATCGTCCGGTTTTCGCCGACGAGCGGCATCACGTCGGCCACGGTCCCGAGGGTCGCCAGCTCGAGGAGGCGCGCCTCGAGTGGTCCCACTTGGGCGGCAGGCAAGCACCGACGGGCAAGGGCCTGGGCCAGCTTGAGGGCGACGCCCGCGCCGGCGAGCGGTTTGAAAGGATACTGGCAGTCGGCTCGGTGCGGGTTCAGCACGGCCACCGCGCGGGGGAGGTCGGGCGGCACCTGGTGATGGTCGGTGACGATCACCTCGAGCCCCGCTCGAGCCGCCGCGTCGATTTCGGCGGCGGCGCTGATCCCGCAATCGACCGAGACGACTAGACCGGCCCCGGCCTGGGCTAGCTGGGCCAGCACGGCCCCGTTCAAGCCATAGCCGTCGCGCTCGCGATGGGGTATGAAGACCTCGACCCGGGCCCCGACCTCCCGCAGCGCGAGCGCCAGGAGCGTGGCGCCGCTGAGACCATCGACATCGTAGTCACCGTAGACGACGATTCGCTCACCTCGCTGGACCGCGGTCACGATCCGCTCGAGCGCGGCCGGCATGTCCGCCAGCGCGGAGGGATCGTGGAGCTCGTCGCCATCGGGATCGAGAAAGCGCGCCGCGTCGGTCGGCGTCGCCACGCCACGATTGAGTAGGAGCTGCGCCAGGAGAGGCGAGTCGAGGTCGAGCCGATCGAGCGCCTGGGCGGCGGCCCGCGGCCGGACCTGCCACGTCGCTTCAGCCACGACACGCCCCTTGACAACCGCCGCCCAAGGGCCTACGCTGGCGCTGCTCCCATCTCGTTCGCGGACCTGGTCGGTGCCCCCACTCTTTGATGGAGCGCTCGCGATCGTACCGGTTTGGGTGATCATCACTCCGCTCGTCGGCGTCGTCAACGGCGCGCTGTTCTACCTGCTGGCCGGCCGACGGCCGAGCAGCCTTGGCATCTACCTCCCGCTCGCGGCGGTCGCGGCGTCCCTGCCGCACGCGATCGGCCTGATGCCGACTGGGAGCCCGCCCTGGACGCTGGGGGAGGTCCACCTGGTGGTCGCCTCGGTCGGGGCCTGGAGCATGCTCGCGCTGGTCCGTCTGGCCGGCCGGTAACGCCTGCCTGCGCAGAGGCGCCCACCGTCCTACTCCCACGGGGGCGAAGCCTCGCCCTCCCGCAGCAGCACGACCATGGCGACGGCGTGCTCCTGAGCGTGGGATAGGCTGAGGGCCAGCTCCCGTACGCCTTGCTCACGCGCTAGCTCGGCTGCCCGTCCAGACAGCCGAATCCTCGGACGCTCGCCTAGTCCACCGACGACCTCGATCTCGTGAAGGGCGGGTCTGCGTGATCCCAGGGCCTTGATCGTCGCTTCCTTGGCCGCGAAGCGCGCCGCCAGCGAGGGGGCGCGACCATCGCAGTCAATCCACTCTCGGGTGGTGTAGACACGGGCCCGGAAGCGCTCGCCGTAGCGACGCGCCAGACGTTGCACGCGCGGAATCTCGACGATGTCGACGCCAGTCTGAAGCACCTGTTTACCGCCTCGGGCCGAGCCGCTCCTGATCGGGAGCGAGGGCCCACCACCGAGTTATACCAGCGGTCGCGGGGGTTTGTTGTGACTGGCAGTCAATACGCCCCACAGTTTGGCACAGTTATCCACAGGCGACCTGAGAGTATTGACGCGGCGTCAATGGAGTGTCCATACTTGTCGCGTCATGGCTGCTTCGTTCGGCGCCCTCCTCCGGGCCTTTCGGCGGCGGGTGGGCTTATCCCAGAATCAACTCGCCCGTCGCGCCGACATCGATCCGGCCTACGTCAATCGGCTGGAAAACGCGCCGGACGACTCGACGAGCCTGCCGCGTCGGCGAATCGTCGTGGCGCTGGCCGAAGTCCTAGAGCTCGACCTCGCGGATACTGATGCGCTCCTGGTGGCCAGCGGGCTCTGTCCGCAATCGGTCGTCGAGCTGGGCGGCTGGGAGCCGAGCCTGGGGCTGGTTGCCCAGGTGCTCGCGAACGCCGCCCTGACCGAGGACGAGCGGACCCAATTTCGCCAGCTCATCGACATCGCCGCCCGGCGCTGGGGGGCGGCCTCCTAATGCTTCCCGTGCCTCGGGCCGCTTGAGATGTCCAGAGTAGGGTTTCTCAGCCAGGCCGATGAACGCCAGCCTGGTCAACCGCGCATCACGCCGCCCTCGCATCTGATCGGCCTCAATGCGCTGGTGTCCGCGTGGTACCGTGGCGCGGGGGGCATCCGGCGGTCCAACAGGAGGACGCAGCATGCGCGCGCTGTTCACTACGCAGCCCGCGACGGGGGGCTTCCGGCCGCTCGTGCCGTTCGCCCATGCTCTCGCGGTCGCGGGCCATGAGGTCGCCTTCGCTTGCTCGCCATCCTTTGGCCGGCAAGTCGAGGCGTCCGGCTTCGAGACCTTCCCGGCCGGGATCGACTGGCTTGTCGCCGAGATGACCAAGGCGTTCCCTGATGCACCACCGCCTGGGCCGGGGCGTCTCGTGTGGGTGACTGCACTCTTTCGCCTCACCACCGCCCGGGCGGCCGCGCCCGACCTACTCAAAATCGCGGATCGGTGGGCTCCGGACGTTCTCGTGCGTGCGCCGGAGGAGTTCGGGGCGTGCCTCGCGGCCGAGCTGCTTGGACTTCCTCATGCAGTCGCGGGCGCGCTCTGGTTCCGCTCCCAACTGCCCTATGCTGAACTGCACAACGAAGCACGGCGTGCCGTCGGCCTCCCGCCCGATCCGGACGTGACGAGCCCGTATCGGTACCTCGTTCTCGCGGCGATGCCGCCCGCGTGGGTCGCCCCTGACGAGCCCGCCCCGCCGACCACCCACTTCATCGGCCCTCGGCCATTCGAGGGGTTCAGCGACACGACGGAGGCAACCTGGCCCGGCCGGCCGGCTGGGCTGCCTGTCGTCCACGCAACGCTGGGCACGACCGAGGTGAACCGTACGCCGGGGCTCTACGAGGCGATCATCGATGGGCTGCGCGACGAGCCGGTCACCCTGGTCGTTGGGATTGGCAACCAACGTGACCCAGCCGACTTTGGCCCCCAGCCGGCGAACGTCCGCATCGAACGCTACGTCTCCCATGCCACGCTGCTCCCGCGTTGCGACGTGGTCCTGACGCATGGCGGTTACGGCACGATCATGGCCTGCCTGAACCTGGGGGTGCCGATGGTGGTGCTTCCGGTGAACGCAGACCAGCCGCGCAACGCCCGTCGCTGCGCAGACCTCGGTGTGGCCCGGGTCGTCGGACCCGACGAGCGCACACCGGAGGCGATCCGAGCGGCGACGCAGGCGGTCCTCCGCGACCCGTCCTATCGAGCGAACGCCGAGCGGATTCGGGATGAGATTACCGTGATGCCAGGGTTGGAACAGGCAGTCGAGCTGCTCGAGCGGCTGGCCAGAGACAAGATGCCCATTATCGCCTCACGCTGATAGGCGTCATGGCACCGACGACCCACTCCGCCTGGCATCGCGCATAATGTGGCGTGGGGCCGCGGGGTGGGCGGCGCGAAGCTGGAGGGGTAGGTGGCCGATCTGCTGGGCAGGATCGAGCGATTGCTCGAGGACGCCGTCGAGGGGACCTCGCGGCGCCTGTTCAGGGCCAGGGTGGAGCCTGTCCAGATCGCCAAGGCTGCCGCCCGTGCATTGGAAGAGCAGCAGGTGATCGGACCGGATGGGCCGGAGGTTCCCAACGACTACCGGATCGCCCTGCATCCGACGGATTTCGCCCAGTTCGAGCAGTATCGCCAGTCGCTCCAGACGAAGATTCAGCGCTACCTGGAGCAGTTCGCGGGCGACCGCGGGCTGCGGCCGGTCGCCGATTGGCGGGTCGAGCTGGCGGGCGACGAGGGAGTTCGCAGACGCACCATCCGCGTCGACGCCAGGATGGCCGACCCGACCATGGCCCGCCCGCTGACGAAGGAGGAGCACGCGGCGATCGAGGGGACGGCGCCGCTGCCGCCGGCTGACGAGATCGCCGCCCGCCCGCGGGCCATCTTGATCGCCGAAGACGGGCGGCGGTTCCCACTTGTCGCGGAGGTCACGTCGGTTGGCCGGGCGCTCGACAACGACATCGTGATCGCGGACTCGCGCGTCTCGCGCTACCATGCTCGGATCGAGCGGGCTGGCACGGCCTGGGCCTTGCGGGACGTCGGTAGTACCAACGGGACGGCGGTGAGCGGCCGGCGGGTGACCGAGCAGCGGCTCGACGATCGCTCCGAGCTGTCCCTGGGCGGCTTCAAGCTGGTGCTCCATCTCGGCCAGGCGTGACGGCCGGGCTGGTCAGCGTGGCTGCCGGTATCGGCCAGCGATCAGGAACGACGATGCGACGAGGACGACGATGTACGAGCTCACCGCCGAGACGATCATCTTCCTGTTGCGGGTCGTGCTGGTCGGGCTACTCTACCTGTTCCTGCTCGTGGTCGTGGCGGCGATCCGGCGCGACGTCGGGCGGGCGAGCGCAGATCAGGCGCCGACTCCGTCAGTCGGCCGGCTGACCGTCGTCGAGCCGGGCACGACCGGCCTGCAGCGTGGCGCAGCCCTGGCTCTCCAGCAGGTCACTCGGCTGGGCCGATCCGGGCGCAATACGGTCGTCCTGGATGACAGCTACGTCTCGTCGGAGCACGCCGTGATCGTCTATCGTGAGGGGAGATGGTGGCTCACCGACCACGACAGCACCAACGGCACCTTCGTGAACGACCAGCCGGTCGACGAGGAAGTGGCGCTCGCCTCCGGCGACGTCATCGGGATCGGCGCGATCCGGCTGCGCCTGGCCTGATGGGCGTCTGGACGGGCGTGGCGTGGCCATGCTGACGGAGACGCTGGCGCGGCGCTGGCGCGGGACCGAGCTCGGACTGTTGCTCTTTCCGACCGCGCTGCTGGTGGTCGGGTTGGCCCTGCTGACGCTGGCCAACCGGCAAGAGCTAGTCTGGCGCAGCTTTACGGCGGGCTTCGCGTTCGCCGCCTTCCTGCTGGCGACGCATGCCTGGCTCACGCATCGCTATCCGTATGGCGACGAGCTGTTGCTGCCGATCGCGGCGTCGCTGTGCGCCCTGGGCCAGCTCATGGTGACCCGGCTCGAGCCAGACCTGGCGATCCGGCAGAGCCTCTGGGTCGGCCTTGGCTTCCTCGCGATGGGGGCGACGCTGGTGCTGCTGCCCAGCATTGCCTGGCTGCGGCGCTACCGTTACATCTGGGCCGCCCTTGGCCTGCTGCTGGTCATGTCGACGCTCGTCTTCGGGGTCGACCCCAACGGGAGCGGCGCACGACTCTGGCTTGGCTTCGGCCCGGTGCTGTTCCAGCCGTCTGAGATCCTCAAGGTGCTGCTGGTCGTGTTCTTCGCCTCGTACCTGGACGAGCACCGCGAGCTGCTGGCCTACGGCGGGCCGAGGCTCGGTCCGATCCGCCTGCCTCCGCTGCCTTACCTGGCCCCGCTCCTGCTGATGCTGCTCTTGTCGCTCCTGCTCCTGCTGTGGCAGCGCGACCTCGGCGCCGCGCTGCTGTTCTATGGCATCTTCCTGGCGATGCTGTACGTCGCCAGTGGTCGGGGGCTGTACGTCCTGGTCGGCATCCTCCTCTTCGCCGCCGGCGCCACCCTGATGTACCAGCTCTTCGCCCACGTGCGAGTCCGCGTCGATACCTGGCTCGACCCGTGGGCGACCGCCACCACGACCGGCTTCCAGCTCGTCCAGGCCCTCACCGCGCTGGCAGCGGGTGGCCTCTTCGGGGCCGGGCTCACCTTCGGCTATCCGGATATGGTCCCGGCGATCCACACGGATTTCATCATCGCCGCGATCGGCGAGGAGCTCGGCCTAGCCGGCTCGCTTGGGGTCGTCGCACTGTACATGCTGCTCGTCTACCGTGGCTTCAAGATCGCCGTCGACTGTCGCGACGCCTTTGCCGGCTTCCTCGCGGCTGGCTTGACGTCGGTCGTCGGGATTCAGTCGCTCGTCATCCTCGGCGGCACCCTCAAGTTGATGCCCTTGACCGGCGTGACCCTGCCACTCCTCAGTTATGGCGGCAGCTCGATTCTGGCCAACTTCATTATCCTCGGACTGCTTCTGGCGATCTCCGCCGAGGCCCGGAGGCCCCGCTATGCAGTCCACGATTAGGCGTCTTCACGCGGTCATCATGGGCGGCTTCGTGCTGGTTGCGCTCACGCTGGGGTACTGGCAGTTCTTCCGTCGCGACGATCTGGTCGCCCGCTCGACGAACCCGAGGCTGGTCGAGGAGGCCCGTCGCGTCGTCCGTGGCCGGATCATCGACCGCAACGGCGAAGTGCTCGTGCAGAGTCAGGAGACACCTGACGGAATCGTCCGCGGCTACGCCCGGCCAGGCTTGGCCCACGTGACCGGCTACCACAGCGTTCGCTATGGGAATAGCAACGTCGAGGCAGTCTACGACGACTACTTGCGCGGTGAGCGCTCGGCCGATCCGCTCGAGCGGCTCTCGGCCTCGTTGCTCCATCGTCGCACCGTTGGCTCCGACATTGTGCTGACCGTCGACGCGCGGATCCAGCAAGCTGCCCTGGAGGCGATGGGCCGCGACCGCGGCGCAATCGTCGCGATCGACCCCAAGACGGGCGCGATCCTGGCGTTGACCAGTCAGCCCACCTTCGACCCGAACCGGCTCGAGGAGACCTGGGGCGATCTCGCCCGCGACGCCGGGCAGCCACTGTTCAACCGTGCCACCCAATCGGCCTACCCACCGGGCTCGACGTTCAAGCTGGTCACCGCCGCCGCCGCTGTCGACCTCGGGCTGGTAAACCTGGACCAACGCTTCCGCTGCACGACCCAGATGGACCTGGGCGGCCTCAAAGTCGACTGCAACAATCATCGCCATTTGCCGGTCGTCAACTATCGAGAGGCTTTTGCGTGGTCGTGCAATCGCACCTTCGCCCTGACCGGGTTGGAGCTAGGCTATGGCCAGCTCCAGTTGGGCGACGAACTTCGCCGCCCCTTCGAATGGGAACAGAAAGGGATTCGCCCGAGCGTCGAGCGACTCGAGGAGTACGGCGCGCGCTTCGCCTTCGGAAAGGAGATCCCGTTTGAGCTGCCGGTGACGGTCAGTCGCCTGAAGGGCGACGGCGAATGGTATCCGTCCCTGCTCGGCCAGACGGCCTTCGGCCAGGGGGAGCTGGCGGCGACGCCGCTCCTGATGGCGCTCTCGGCAGCGAGCGTCGCCAACGGTGGCTCGATGCCAGCGCCGTACCTGGCGGCGGAGGCCCGGGCGCCGAACGGTACGGTGTCGACGCTGAACAGCGGAGGCGGCTCACTGGGACGTGTGGTCAAGGGTGAGACAGCCAAGACGCTCACCGAGATGATGGTGCTCGGCGCCGACACCGCCTACGCCCAGAAGGCCAGGATTGCCGACATCAAGGTGGCGGGCAAGACCGGCACCGCCGAAACTGGCCCAGCCGGCTCCGAACCGCACTCCTGGTTCATCGGTTTCGCGCCGGCCGACAATCCGAGGATCGCGGTCGCCGTCATCCTGGAGAATCGCGGCTCGGGGTCAGATTTCGCCACCCCAGCAGCGCAGCGGGTGATGAAGGCCGCCCTCGACCTGTATAAGCCGACCGGCCGCTGATGGGAGCGGTCGGCCAGGAAGCGGCACGCCCCTTGCGAGCGGCAGCCACGAAAGAGGAGGGAACGAGCATGGCAACAACGAGTGGCACCCCGGGGTCTGAGTGGAGCTGGGCTGACGACGGAGATGGGAATAGTGCCAGCATGGGACAGCGCGCGGCCGATCTTTGCGCCAACCTGCTGGGTAGCGCGGTCGAGCGTCCGTCGCTCGTCCTGGGCGTCCTGGCAGCGGCGCTTGGCGCCCTGATCGGCATCTGGCTTTCAAAGCGCTTCGCACCGCGGTCGAACGTGGCGACGTTCGCGGACCTCGCCGCGGACCAAGCCGGGCGTGCGACTGACCTCGCCTCCTCGGCCTCGAGCTGGGCAACGCGCCACGGGCGGCGAGCCCAGAAGGGCGCCGAGCGAGCCGCGGAGGCCGTGGAGGAACGGCTCCCGCGGGATCGCGGTGTCGGCGGGCAGGTGCAGGCCGGCATGGCCCTCCTTCCACTCGCCGTGCGCCTGCTCTCGAACCCGCTCATTCAGGGCTACCTCCGTCGGATGCTGGTCCGCCGGGTCGCTCGCACGATCGGCCGTTAGCCAGGCCACGCGGGGTCGGGTTGGAGACACCGTGCGATCTCCGTGAGTGACACGTGATCGACCTTCCCCTGGTCTCGCTCGACCTCGAGCTGCTCGGCGCGGGCGCGGACGCGGAGATCATCGAGGTTGGCGCCGTCAAGTTCCGTGGTGAGGAGACCCTCGGAACCTTTAGCGCGCTGGTCCGGCCGACGCGGGCGCTCTCCTATCGGATTGGTCAGCTCACCGGGCTACAGGCGGAGGAGCTGGCGTCGGCAGATCCGCCTGGCAAGGTCCTGGACCGACTCTCGACGTTCATCGGCGCGGCGCCGCTGGTCGGGCAATCGATCGCGCTCGACGTCGAGCATCTTGGTCAGTCGGGCTTACGGATCAAGAATCCCCAGCTCGACACCTTTGAGCTGGGGACGCTGCTGCTCTCGAGCCTGCCGGCCTACGACCTGCGGTCGATCGCCCGTGCCCTCGCCATCGAGCCCCCGACGATCCACCGAGCCCTGCCCGACGCGATCCTCGCGCGGGACGTTTTCCTGGCGCTTGCCGAGCGCGCCGCCCGTCTCAGCCTGCCAATCCTCGGTCACGTCGCGCGGCTCGCGGCCCCGCTGGATTGGCCGCTCAAGCTGGTCTTCTCGGAGGCCCAGCGCACGCGAGTGCGCGAGCTCGTCCAATCGTCCGAGCGGCGAGACCTGACCCTGGCCGACGACCTCCTGGCGAGCGTGCCACTCCCGAAGGCACGCGAGCCGCTGGTTTCCAGGGACTCTTCCACATCCCTCGACATCGAGAAGCTCAGCGGCTTGCTGGAGGCCCGAGGAGCGGTCGCTCAGGCCCTCGATGGCTTCGAGGAGCGGGCCGAGCAGCGCCAGATGCTCGAGGCCGTAGCGGAAGCCTACAACGACGGCGAAACCCTGCTGGTCGAAGCGGGCACCGGAACTGGCAAGTCACTGGCCTACCTCCTACCGAGTCTTTACTTCGCGGTCGTCAACCGGCGGCGGGTCGTCGTCTCGACGAACACGATCAATCTCCAGGATCAGCTTCGCGACAAGGACCTGCCCGACTTGCTCCGAGCGACCGGCCTCGCGGCGAGGGTAAGCGTGCTGAAGGGTCGCGGCAACTACCTCTGTCTGCGCCGCTGGCTCTCCCTCCTGGACGCGCGCGAGCTCAGCCCGGCCGAGCGGATGTTGCTGATCAAGACCCTCCTGTGGCTGCCCCGCACCGAGAGTGGCGATCGCGCCGAGCTTCGACTCAGCGCCGAGGAGGAGGAGGCCTGGAGTCGGCTTGCTGCCGTCGCCGAGTCGTGCTCGCCGTCCCGCTGCTCCTTCCACCGCGAGGGAACCTGCTTCGTGGCCAGGGCCCGCCGGGCCGCTGAGGATGCCCACCTGCTCATCGTCAACCACTCACTGCTGCTGGCCGACCTCTTGGCCGGCCGCTCCGTGCTGCCCGAGTACTGCCATCTGGTGGTGGACGAGGCGCATCATCTCGAAAATGAGGCTACCGTCCAACTGGGGCGGCGGATCTCCGAGCGCGAGGTCACTCGGCGCCTGACTGAGCTGGCGACGAAAGTCGGTCGGGAGTGGGTCGGGCTGCTGCCCGACGCCGTGGCGGCGCTTCGCCAGTCGGCCTCTTCTGCCACGACGGAGGCTCTGGCCGAGCGTCTCGGTCAGCAGGGCCACGAGCAGATCGCGGGGATTCGCGCGGGGCTCCAGCCGCTGTTTCAGTCGCTGCGAGCGTTCCTCGCCGATCACACTCGCCGCGGCGAGGGCGGCCCCTCCGCGGTGAGGGTCACCCCGGCCAGTCGAGCCCAGCCGGCCTGGTCACAGGTCGACATCGTCTGGGCGGACGCCGGCCGCGACTTCCTACTCCTGGAGCGGACGCTCGCCGAGCTGGTCGGGAAGCTGGAGGAGGGCCCGAGGGGCGACGAGCGGCTGGCGCGGGCGGCGGCCGAACTGGCCGATCAGCTCGCGTTCTGGGACGCTGCCCGCATCCACCTGAACGGGGTCATTGCCGAGGGGGACCCGAACACCATCGCCTGGCTCAACGTCGGGCTCGGCGACGACCTGGCGATCAACGCCGCCCCTCTGCACGTCGGGACCATCCTGAGAGACGAGCTGTTCGCCGGCCTGGACAGCGCGGTGCTGACCTCCGCGACCCTCACGACCCAGGGCAGCTTCCGCTACGTCCGCGAGCGACTGGGGCTCGACGACGCCCGTGAGCTGATCGTCGGCTCGCCATTCGACTACGCCGCGTCGACCCTGATCTATCTGCCGACCGACGCACCGGAGCCGGGTCAGGTCAACTATCAACGCGTCGTCGAACGGGTCATCCTGGACGTCGCGGCGGAGTTGCGGGGTCGGACTCTGGTCCTGTTCACCTCCCACAGCCAGTTGCGGGCGACCTATGGGGCCCTCCGCGACCGGCTGGACGCCCAGCAGGTGGTTCCACTCGGCCAGGGCGTCGGCGGGAGCTCGCGGAGTCGTCTGCTCGAGACCTTTCGGAGCGGCGCCGCCTGCGTCCTGATGGGCACCAGCAGCTTCTGGGAGGGTGTCGACGTGGTCGGCGATGCGCTGTCGTGCCTGATCATGGCCCGGCTGCCGTTTGCCCTGCCAACTGACCCGATCGTCGAAGCGAGGAGCGAGCAGTTCGACGATCCGTTCTCGGAGTACAGCCTCCCACAGGCCGTGCTGCGCTTCCGCCAGGGCTTCGGCCGCCTGATCCGCAGCCGCACCGATCGTGGGGTCATGATAGTCCTCGACGGCCGCCTCCGCACCCGCGGCTACCGCGCGGCCTTCCTCCGTTCCCTCCCCGCCTGCGTATTCGAGCGTGGCCCCGCCGGCGACGCCGGTGCCGTGGCTCGCGCCTGGATCGAGGCGACTGCGCCACCAGGCGATGAGGGAATGTCCGACCCACCAGGATGAACACAGTGCCGCGTGTCGTGGGGCATATCGAGTAGGGAGTAGCCCTCACCCCCGCCCTCTCCCAGAGGGGGAGGGAGCTGACGCCCTCGGTCACGCTTCTGCCGACATTCGGGCCCTGATTAGCGGCGGTGGGTCCGCGGGCTCGGGTGCGATGACGAACGCTCCAGCAAGCAGCGCCAGCGCCTCCGCAAGGCGGGCGTCATCGTTGGCGTGGATCACGGCCAGCGGCTCGCCGCGCGTGACGGGCGAGCCGAGCGACTTGGAAAGCTCGACGCCGACGGCCGGATCGATCGAGTCGCCCTTGCGCTCGCGTCCCGCCCCCAGACGGTTCGCCGCGCGTGCGACGGCGAGGGGGTCCACAACGGCCAGATAACCGTCGCCGGACGCCGGCACCGCTCGCCGGAGACGGGCGGTCGGGAGTTGCTCTGGACGATCGATCGGCGTGGGGTCCCCGCCCTGGGCCGCCACCAGGTCGCGAAGCTTGGCCAGGGCGGAGCCGTCTCGCAAGGCCCGGGCGATCAGGTGATGAGCGCCTTCGGGATCGGGGGCGGCGCCGGCCAACAGCAGCATTTCGGCGGCGAGCACGCGGGCCAGCTCCAGGAGCCGTGGGCTGTCCGTCGAGCCCCGCAGGGCGTTCACGGCCTGGCGCACCTCGAGGGCGTTGCCCACCATCGAGCCGAGCGGCTGCTCCATGTCGGTGACGAAGGCGGTGACGATTCGGCCCGCCGCCTGGCCGATCGCGATCATCGCCTCGGCCAGCTCCCGCGCCTCGGACTCGGTCTGCATAAAGGCTCCGCGGCCGCACTTGACGTCCAGGACGATGATCGGGGCTCCGCCGGCCAGCTTCTTGCTCATCACGCTGCTGGCGATCAGCGGAACGCTCGCGACCGTAGCGGTGACGTCGCGGAGGGCGTAGAGCTTGCCGTCAGCCGGCGCCAGCTCCGGCGATTGGCCGGCAATGACGGCACCGACTGTCCCGAGCTGCTCCACGAACTGCTCGGCCGAGAGGTCGACGCGAAATCCGGGCAGCGATTCTAGCTTGTCGAGCGTCCCGCCGCTGAACCCAAGCCCGCGCCCCGACATCTTCGCTACGGGCACCCCGCACGCCGCGACCAGCGGGACGACGACCAGCGATGTCGTATCCCCGACGCCACCGGTGCTGTGCTTGTCGACGGCCAGTTGCCCGAGCGACGAGAGGTCGAGCTGACGGCCCGACTCGGCCATTACCATCGTCAGATCGGCCAACTCGTCGGGCGACATCCCGCGCCAACAGACGGCCATCAACCACGCCGCGACCTGGTAGTCTGGCACGTCGCCGCGCAGGTGGCCGTCGACGAGCGCATGGAGCTCGGCTCGGGTGAGCCGTCCGCCGAGCCGCTTTCTGTCGATTAGCTCCGCGACTGCCATGGCTCAGACGCTCGCCGCGGACTGTGCGCCGCGGGGCGGTTCACCCACCGTCCCTACAACGCCGGCTGCGCGACGTGTCCTTTGGGGGGGCGGTTCACGAACCGCGCCTACCTACGGGCTGCACGTCCGATCGCGTCGGGGAGGCCCAGGTCGCGTCGTCTGGCCCCCACCAGCTACGCCCACCCTGGTGGTATCGTCGGGGGACGCGTGATCCGATGCGGCAGAGCGCCTCGTGGGCGATCGTGCCCGACCAGCTCGCGAACTCGTCGAGGTCGACGCACGCGCCATCGTCGGCGCCGAAGAGCGAGACGACATCGCCCCGACGGGCGTCGGGAACGTCCGTGATGTCGACAACGCACTGGTCCATCGAGACTCGGCCGATCAGCGACGCTCGCCGACCTCGGATCAGGGCTTCGGCACCATTCGAGTGAGTTCGCGGCACTCCATCGGCGTAGCCGAGTGGAACGAGTCCCACCCGCAGCGGCCGATCGGCGCGGTAGGTCCGGCCATAGCCGACCGTCGCGCCGGCGGCGAGCGGATAGGTCCGTTGGAGACGCCCCCGCAGCGAGACGGCCGGCCGCAGTCCGCAAGCCCGCGGGACATCCGGCGAGGGATAGTGGCCCGAGAGGGTGATGCCGAGCCGCACCATGTCCAGGCGCGCCATCGGCTCGGCGAGGGTCGCGGCGCTGTTCGCCGCGTGGAGCACGGGCGGCGTCTGGCCGTTGGCGGCCATGGCCGCGTAGACCGTCCACAGCCGATCGAGCTGTGCGCGCGTCGACGACAGGTCGGGCTCATCGGCCGAAGCGAAGTGGGTGTAGAGCCCCTCGAGGCGCAAGCTCGGGAGGTTCTGGACTAGCCGAGCCAGGTCCAGCGTCGCGCTGGGCGCGGAGCCGAAGCGACTCAGTCCGGTGTCGACCTTGAGATGCACCGGCAGGGCGACCCCCGCTCGGGCGGCTGCCCGCGCTAGCGCCAGGGCATCGTCCACCTCGACCACCGTCGGCGTCAGGTCGTGCCGCACGATCTCCGCCGCCTCGCTCGGCGCGAACCCGGCCATCAAGAGGATCGGGACCCGAAGATCGGCCTGGCGCAAGCGAACGCCTTCCTCGACCCTGGCAATCGCCAGGCGCTCGGCGCCGGCCGCGAGCGCGGCCCGAGCCACGGAGGCGGCGCCCAGCCCGTAGGCGTCGGCTTTGACGACGGCACAGATCCGGGTCTCGGGATCGAGGATCGAACGGATAGCCCGCACGTTGGCGGAGACGGCGTCGAGATCGACGTCAAGCCAGCAGGGTCGTTCATCGCCGGGCTGGGGCTGGTCGCGGCCGTTACGCTCGCTGTCCATATCCATCCGATGTCGTGGGGTCGAGCGGCGTCGGCCGGCACGCCGGGCGCCAGTATACCAGCGCCTTCGATCAGTTGCTAGGGTCGAGAAGGGGTCCGTACAATGAGAGTCGCCCCAGACTACCCGAACACGACGCCGTGGGAAGCCGACGCCGGTTGGAGTAGCGGCGCGACGCTCGCTCGTTCGGAGAGATGATGATCGACCAAGACGTTTTCGGACGCGCTCTCAGGACTCTCGAGGATGGCGAGACGCCGCCGAGCGAAGAGCTGGGCGCGCTCTCACACCTGGAGGGCGAGCAGCTCACGGCGTTCGAGGGGGCCTGGCGCACACTCTCCACCATCGGGCGGGCGCGACTCCTGGCCCGGCTGCATGATGCGGAGCGCGAGCACCTCCGCTGGAGCTTCAGCACGATCTACGCCTTCGGCTTTGACGATCCGGACGCCACGATCCGCCGACAGGCGCTTCGGTCGACCGTCGAGGACACGAGTCCGCGCCTCCTCGAGGCGATCGTTCGCCTGGCTCGGGGCGACAGCGATGTCGACG
>JACCZL010000465.1 GCA_013695975.1 Chloroflexota bacterium | reverse complement strand
CGTCGCCGATCGGTTCCCGCCCCTGGCGGCGACTCGGGCCCCGAACGCCGGCTCGGCGCCGTCGGGCCCGATGCCCACCCTGATCCAGCGGTCACCCCAGGAGCTGGCGGTCACGCTCGACGAGGTTGGCGAGGATGCCGAGCTGGTCCAACAGATCGAGACGTCGGATAGCCGGGCCCGCTCGTACCAGCTCCGCTACGAGCGACCCCGGACCTTCGATACCCTCCGCTCCGGCCCGGTCACCGTCTTCAACCGCGTGCTCGTCGCCCGCGATCTGACCACGGCCCAGCAGCTCTTCGCGGAGCAGGTCGCCCTGACCGACAGCTTCCCGGAAGCTCGGGTGCCGGTCGGCGACCCGTTCGTGCTCGACGAGGGCCCGGTCGGCGACGAGGCGCAGGGGCTCGCCGCCTGCGTCAACTCGTGCAACAGCGACGAGGAGATCTTCGTCCACAAGCGCCTGGTCTCCCGAGTCGACAACGTCGTGAGTGTCGTCTACCTGTGGGGCCTCTCGGACCCCGAAGGTACCACCGCCTGGCAGGCGCGCTACTTCTCGGCGCTCGTCGAGGGCCGCGCGCGTGCCTAGTTGAGGGGGACGACAGAGGCCGGAGCAGGGCTCACCGGGATCGTCACGCACCTTTCATAGCGACGTCACGGGGGCTTCATCTTCGGGCGTTAGGATGGAGGCAGGTCAGCACGCCAACTGGCCGTCGCAAGGGGACTCGGGCGGCACCGCGGCTCGCCGGCGTGTCGCGGGACCGCTCGAGCACCCCCGACCGCCGGCCGGCGCACCTGACCAGACATACGGACCACCCGCCCCACTGGCGGGAAGGAGAGTATCTTGCGACGGACACTGCTAGCGTTGACCCTCGGCGTGGGTCTCGGGATTGGCACGATCGGTTCGGTCGCGGCTCAGCAGGAGCCGCCGGCGTTCACGGTCAACGGCACCGTGATCAGCCTGGATAGCCGAGAGCCCAATTTCATCACCTCGGACATCAGCGGCCAGGAGCAGGTGATCCGGGTCGACTTCTCGCGGCTCGAGGATCTGGACAGCGGCCGCGTTGCCAACCTCGAGTCTCCCGAGTCGATCCAGATCGTCCTCCTGAATAATGGCGATGGCACCTACCGCGCGGTCCAGTATCAGGAGCTGGCCAAGGGCAGCAAGGTCAACAACACTGATTGGGGCAATCTCGAAGCCAATACCACGCGCGACGACTCGATCGAGGCGCGAGTGGACAACGTCCCGGACGACGACGAAGCCCGCGCGCAGGGCGACAAGTTCGACAACAAGGGCCGGCGCCAGAAGGAAGACGACGACTAGGCGACCCGTCGAGAGCGGGCCCCCAAGTGGCCCGCTCCTCGCTCACGGGAATCGGCGGAACGGCGCGGGCGGCTTCGGCCCCCGCGCCGTTCGGTGTTAGAATCGGAATGCCGTTGTAGAGGAGAGCTTCAATCGACACCGCGCTTTCCCTGCTGGCCGTCCTGCTCCTGGTGCTCGCGAACGGCTTCTTCGTCGCCACCGAGTTCGCGCTGGTCTCAGTTCGGCGGACACGGATCGAGCAGCTCGTCGCCGAAGGGAACTCGCGCGCCCGCAGCGCCCTGGACGCGTTGAACCACCTCGACGCCTACATCGCCGCCACCCAGCTCGGCATCACGATGTCCAGCCTGGCGCTGGGCTGGCTCGGCGAGCCGGTGGTGGCGAGCCTGCTGGAGCCACTGTTCTTGCGGATTCCCTTCCTTCCCGCGGAGATGCGTGAGGCCGCTTCGCATACGGTTGCCGTCGCCATCGCCTTTGCAGTCATCACGGCCCTGCACATTGTCCTCGGCGAACTGGCACCGAAGAGCCTGGCGCTCCAACGGGCGGAGGCGACCTCGCTGTGGGTGGCGCGGCCGATCCATTGGTTCCTGGCGGTCTTCCGCCCGGTGATCCTTAGCCTGAACGCCGTGGGTAACGCCGTGGTCAGGCTCGCCGGCATCCAGCCCGCGGCGGGGCATGCCCTCGTCCAGTCGGCGGAGGAGCTCAAGCTCTCCGTCGCGGCCAGCCGCGAGGCTGGGCTCGTTGACGAGACCGCCCAGGAGCTGGTCGGCCGGGCCTTCACGTTCACCGACCTCGACGCCGATCAGGTGATGGTGCCCCGAACCGAGGTGGTGGCGGTGCCGGTTACCATCTCGCTCGAGGGTCTCGTGCAAGCAGCCGCGCAGAGCGGGCACACTCGGCTCCCCGTCTACGACGGTGACGCGGACCACATCGTCGGCGTCGTCAACGTCAAGCGCCTCCTGCCGCTGTTGCTCGAGCGGTGCAAAGAAGCCGGCGACTCCGCCGAGCCCCGCTTCGACGTCCGCGCCCACGTGTCCGAGCCACTGATCGTCCCTGGAACGGTGCCGGCGGCGCAGTTGATGGCGCGCCTGCGCGAGGCCCGCGCCCAATTTGCGATCGTGATCGACGAGTATGGGGGCACCGCCGGTATCGTCACGCTGGAAGACCTGGTCGAGAGCCTGGTCGGCGAGATCCAGGACGAGCTGGAGCCGGAGGAGCCGGAGGTCGTCGTCGGAGCCGACGGCAGTCTCGTGCTCGACGGCCTCACGACGCTGGTCGAGGCGGAAGATCGGTACGGCCTCCGCCTCCGCTCAGAGGCCGTCGACGTGGAGACCATCGGCGGCTACGTCTTCAGCGCGCTCGGTCGGGTCGCCGTGGTCGGCGACGAGGTCGTCGTCCCGTCTGGCGAGACGATTCGAGTGGAGGATCTCGATGGCCTCCGCGTGGCCCAGGTCCGCATCTTGCCCCCGAACCGGCGTCGGGCCGGCGACGCCGCCGCGGAGACTTGAGCTCATCTCCCGCCACGGCCCAGTACCTCCGGGGGTCCGACCGGCGACGTCGGCGGGGTATCCTGCTTCACATGCTCGACGTGACCCTGGTGGGGACAGCCGGCACCGTGCCGCTGCCCGGGCGCTGGCTCTCGGCGGTGTTGGCGCGGCTGGGGCCAGAGCTGCTGCTCTTTGACTGTGGCGAGGGGACGCAGATCAGCATGCGGCAGCTCGGCTGGGGCTTCAAGGCGCTCAGCGCGATCTGTCTGAGCCACCTCCACGC
>JACCZL010000787.1 GCA_013695975.1 Chloroflexota bacterium | reverse complement strand
GGTCGAGGTAGCCTGGGTCAGTTTGACCCAGCCGACGGTGCCCGAGGGGGTCGAGCGCTGCCTCGCCCTTGGAGCACGGCGCATCGCCGTCGTGCCGTATTTCTTGAACACCGGCGTGCTCCTACGTCGGATCGAGGCGCGGCTACGGCCGCTCCGCGAGCAGCATCCGAGCGTACCGATGCCGCTAGCGGCCCACATGGGCCTCCACCCGCGGCTGCTCGACCTCCTCGAACGCCGTGCCCGCCAGGGGTTGCAGGGCCACGGCCCCGAGAGCGGTCTCGTGGCCGTGTGCGGCCGCCCCTCCTGCTCGGCCGTCGCGCAGGCCCAGGCGAGGCTCACGCAAGGGTGGGCGCCCGCCATCAGCCAGGCCCCCTCTCCCTACTGATCGAGCCCTTGAGGGAGCCGTCGGCCGTCCGGGCCCGCGTGATTGGGGTCAGGATCTTCGGAGCCGTCGACGCGGGTGAGGCGCCGGGTGGCTCTCGGCTGTCCGCTCGGTGACTGCCGCGCGGGTCCTTGCGACGTTCGTGCCCTACGCGATACCCTACGCGCATGAAGAAAACTAGCGTGTACCTCGATGCCGAGCATGCGGCGCGGCTGAAGAGAGCGGCCGAGGCTGAGGGGCGCTCGCAAGCCGAGATCCTGCGCGCTGCCATCCTCATGTATACGAGTGCACCGAGCCAGCCTCGCTCGTTCGCGATGGACGGAGTCGTCAGCGTTTCCGGCCTGTCGATCGCTGACCTCAGCGAAGAGGAGATGCTCGAAGGCTTCGGCGAGTGACGCTCATCGTCGACGCGGGACCGCTGATCGCCCTCATGAACACCGAAGATCCTTCTCGAGACACGGTCAGCCAGGTGCTCCTGCGCGAATCCGGCCAGTTGATCCTACCGGCGCCCGTCTCGGCCGAGGTCGATTACTTCGTCGGTCGTCGACTCGGGCGGGCAGCCCGACGGGCCTTTTTCACGGATCTGGCCCGAGGCCGGTTCGAGGTCGCGTGCCTCGAACCGAACGAGTACGACCTGGTCATCGAGTACGACCAGCAGTACGCCGATCTCGACGTCGGGCTTGCCGATCTTTCGGTCGTCGTCCTGGCCCGCCGGTTCAGGACCCGTCGTATCCTGACGTTTGACGAGCGCCACTTTCGCGCCCTGCGCCCGCTCGACGGCGGCAGCTTCGTCCTCCTGCCGCGCGACGCCGCATAACTCCGCTCCGAGCGCACGTCGGTCGGATCGTCTCGCGCGCGATCGAACCGGAAGGGCTCCGACTGCTGGGGGCCGGTTCGGTTCCGGCAGAACGATGTCCGCAACCTGTGCGCCTCAGCCGGGAGGCCTGCCGACGAGCCCGCGCTCGAGCGCCCAGGTGGCGACCTGAGTGCGGGAGGCCAGGCCGAGCTTGCGGAGGATATGCTCGACGTGGGTCTCGGCTGTCCGCTCGGCGATGGCCAGGGCGGCCGCGATCTGATGGTTGGTCAGCCCTCCCGCGACCAAGGCTGCCACTTCGTTCTGGCGACGGGTCAGGATGGCCACGCTCCGCCGCCGCCGCTCTCGCTCGAGCTGCTCACCGCTACCCGGCCGTGCCCGCGGCGCCGCGAGGTTGCCCGCTACCACCTCGAGCATCGTCTGGTACTCGCCCCTGGGACTGAATTCCACGAGCTCCGTTTCCTCCTCGTAGAACGGTACGTGGCCGGGCGCCAGATAGTAGGCATCCCCGGCGTTCACGGTCTCCTCGCGACCTCGGTACGTGACGCGAAGCCGACCCTTGAGGACGTACCCCCAGTGCGGGCACTGGCAGCGGTCGTCGGGCAGCCCTCTCAGGAGCGGCGACGGATCGGTACCCGCGGGGTACGTCTCCAGGGCGACGTTCAGGTCACCCCACTCCGCCTGCCGGCTGAGGCCCCCGGCCCCTTCGAGCGCGACCGGCAGATCCTGCCTCGAACCTCGCATCTCCTACCTCTTGGTGGCTGTCGGGCCGCCAACGCACGCTCGGCAATCTTCGGCTCCGCGTCAACTCATCCCGAGTCTACTCTAGCGTCGATGAGCGTTCAGCGCATCGGGGGAATCTCTCGATTCCGGGACGTGGGGCGAGCGAGGAGATCATCCGTCTCGCTAGGGGGAATCCCCTACCGATGCGGCGTGGGCGGGCGAGAACGGAAGCGGTTACGCCAGACCGTGACGGACCGCGAAGGCCGCCGCGGCCGCCCGGTTGTCGGCGCCGATCTTGATGTAGGTGCTGGTGAGGTGGTGCTCGACAGTCTTCTCGCTGAGCACCAGCGCCTCGGCGATCTCGCGGTTGCTCCGGCCGGCGGCGACGTGGTGGAGCACTTCGCCCTCGCGGGGGGTCAGGCCGGCCGGAAGGCGGGGACGCGGAGCCGGGTGCGACGCGGTCCGCAGCCGCGAGCCGAGTCGCCGAGCCTCGCCGTCGTTGCCCAGGCGCCGGAGCAGCTCGATCGCTTCTTCCAGCAGCTCCCGGCCGCGGGCGGCGTTACCGCGGCCCCCTTGGGCCAGAGCCAGCCCGGCCTTCGCCTCGAGCGTGCGCACCAGCTCCCATGGCAGCTCCTCGCGCCGGGCCGTCGCCTCCGCCGTCTCCAGGTACGCGCCCGCGGTTTCCCAATCCTCCCGGAGCGCCGCGACCTCGCCCAGGAGGCGATCGATCAGCGCGTCATGAAACTGTCCGCGAAAGACCGTCAGCTTCGGGTAGTAGCGCCCGAGCCGCTCCCGATCGCCCAGCGCCAGCGCCGTCATCGACAGGTAGGTGAGCGGATCCGCCGTCGGCATGGTCCCTTCGGGCAGTGTTGCGACAAGGGCTTCCACTTCCTCCATGCACGCCTGCGCCTCGGCCACCTTGCCCTGGACCGCCTGACTCAGGCAGAGGCTACCAAGATGCCACACGAGCGCGCCGGGTCCGATCCTTCGGAAGAGCGTTACCGCCTCCTGGAAGTGCGCCTCGGCCGAGGCGTAGTCGTCCCCGAGGTAGGCGAGGACGCCACGCACGTACTGCAGGAAGGCCAGCGGCTCCGGACTGGCCAGGCGCTCGACGACCGCCCGCGACTCGTGCAGGCGTCGCTCGGCCTCGCCCGAACGCCCCTGGAACCCGTCGAGGAAGGCCAGCCAGCTCGAGAGGTGGCGGAGCTGGTACAGGTCGTGGCAGCGCCGGGCGAACGTCAGCCGCCGCATCGTCATGTCGCGGGACTGCCGCAGCGCACCTTGCCAGAAATACGCGGATGCCAGGCCGGCGCAACACTCGGCCGCCTCGACCGGCTCGTCGGCCGCGGTCGCGAGCGCCAGGGCCTGCTCCAGGAGCGGGATGCCCGCCGCCAAATCGTTGCTCCGCACAAGCAGGTTGCCCAGGTTGCGGCTCGCCGCGACCAGCGGCCACTCATCCGGCAAGTGCTCGGCCAGCTCCAGCGCCCGCCGACTGTGGAGGATACCCGCGGCCTGCTGGTGGAGGTTGCCCGCGAGCAGGCTCCCGAGGTCGACCAGCACCGAGACCAGCGCCGCGCCGCCGTGGTTCTCTAACAGGCCCAACGCCGTCTCGAACTCCGCCCGCGCCGGCTCGATCGCCTCCTGCCGCCACCAGGCCTGTCCCAGGCGCTGCGACGCCTGCGCCGCCGCGCCCGCGTCGCCCTCCCGCACGTACCACGTCCGAGCGGACTCGAAGGCGGCGACCGCCTCCTGCTCGGCCCCGGCCAGCATCGCCGCCTCGCCCAGGCTGACCGCCAGGTCGCCGCGCCGCGGATCGGTGTCGTCGACCAGGTCGAGCGCTGTCCGGTAGTGCGCCATCGCCTCCTCAGGTGCGTAGGCGTGCATCGCGTGCTCGGCGGCGCGCTGCGCATACACCGCGCCCCGAGCGCGATCACCGCTCCGCGCGAAGTGGAAGGCCAGCTCGGCGAGTCGCTGCGCGTCGGCTGGCTCGGGAAGCGCCTCGAGAGCACGACCGATGAACCCGTGCAGGCGGCGGCGCCGGCTGACCGTCAGCTCTTCGTACAGGCACTCGCGAATCTTGTCGTGGCCGAACGCGAAGCCGCCGTCTGCGCCGGGCCGAACCAGGCAGGCCCGCGCTGCCTCCTGCAGGCGATCCTCGACCGGCTCCGGATCTTGACCTACCGCTTCAGCCAGCAGCGCGATGTCGAATGTCCGACCGATGATCGCGGCGGTGCGCAGCAGCTCGACGATCTCCGGCGGCAGCCGGGTGAGCCGCTGTCGGACGGCGCTCACGATGCTCGGAGGAAGCGTCAGCGCGCCCGGGCTCGTCAGCGCGTACGCGCCGCCATCGCCACCACCAGCTGGTCGGGCGAGGGCGCCGGCCTCGAGCCAGGCGCGCAAGAGTTCCTCGGCGAAGAAGGGGTTGCCCTCGCTGTGCAGGAAGAGCGAGCGGCCGGCCGTCGCGTCCAGTGGGGCGCCGAGGTACTCGGCCGCCAGCGCGGCGACGTCCTCGGCCGCGAGCCGATCGACGGCGGTCGTGCTCATCACGCGCTGCCGGGTCAACTCGGCGGTTGCGCGCTCGAACGCCGGATTCTGCTCGGCTTCGCCCTCCCGATAGGCGGCCAGGATCAGCAGGCGCGCCGACCGAACGTGGCCGGCCACGTAGCAGAGCAAGGCCAGGCTGGCCGGGTCCGCCCAGTGCAGATCGTCCAGGACCAGCAGCAGCGGACGCTCGGCGGCGATCGCCGCCAGGAACGTGGCGACGGCTTCGTAGAGCCGCAGGCGGGCCTGCTCCGGCGGCAGCCGATAGCTGGCCGAAAGCTGTCCGAGACGGACCGTCAGCTCCGGGAGGATCGTCGCCAGGATGGATGCCAGCGGGCCCGCCTGCGCGCCCAGCTCCTCAGGAGTGCACGCTCGGACGTGCTGGCCGAGTGCTTCGAGGAAGGGCAGGTACGGAGGCATCCCCTCGGCATCGGAGGCGCCCCCGCGCAGGACGAGTGCTCCAGCGCGCGCCGCCCGCGCCGCGGCCACCTCGAGGAGCCGAGTCTTCCCGATCCCCGGCTCACCCGCGACCAAGACGGTGCCCGCGCGGCCATCCGCGGCGACCTCGAAATGGTGCCACAGCGTCGCGATCTCGCGCCCCCGGCCGATCAGTCGCGGCTCTCGGTTGGCTGGCTGTGGCGCGACCATGGTCACCTGGTGGTGGCGTCGGGCGTCAGACGCTATGACTGTGGCAGTGTACCCTTTCTGAAGATGCCGATCCCCACACTACCGTACCGGGATCGCCGTCAGCGGGGAGGCGGCCATCAACTCGCCCCAGGGCTGGACGTCGCCATCGATGATCGAGCTTGGGCCGACCGGGAGCGTCAGCACCTCGTCTTTGATGAGGAACATGGAAGGATACAGGATTTCATCCCGGCCCTCGCGGCGCCGCTGGCTCGGCGCTGCAGATCAGGTGGCGTTGCAACCGAGCCATCAACCGGCCGGCTGGATGTTGTGGTTGCTGTGGAAGAAGTTCGTCGGATCGTACTTCTTCTTCACCGCCGCCAGCCGTTCGTAGTTCACCCCGTACGCGGCCCGTACGCGGTCGTCGCCCTCGTCGCCTAGGTCATTGACGTAGACACCTCGCTCCAGGAAGGGCTGCATCGCCTGGAAGAAGGCCCGCGTCCACTCGATGTTCCTCTCCGCGTCGGTCGGGTCATCCCAGTTCGAGAGGATCAGGAAGTCGAACTGCTCCCCCCGGTGTGGGAAGGCGGTCGCGGCCTGGTCGACCCGACTGGCCACTCCGTGCATCTGCTGGAGCCCCACGCCCGTCGTCGGCGAGGGGTTCTCGGCCACGAATCGCGCCAGGACATCGATCGCGTCGTCGTTCAAGTCCTTCAGCCAGCTCGACTTCCAGTAGTGCTGCCGGCCAGACGGGAATCCGGTGTCGGCAGCGCTCTGGAGCGTGCAATACGGCATCGGCTGAATCCCATCTTCCAAGGGGTCGCCGAACTCGCGCAGGGGGCGCACGACCCGCTGCCCGGCCTCGATCGGCCCGCAGTAGCAGACCACGATCGAGACCACCAGGCTCCCGTCCGGCCCGGTCCCGAGCGAGCCGACGGTGCTCAACTCGTCGGGGCAGGTGCTCGCGAACTCGTGGTAGAACCGCAAGACCTCCCGCGCCTTGGACAACGGATAGGTTACGCCTCCGGCCAGCACCGGCCCGACCGGGTGAAGCTCGTACCTGAACGAGGTGACGATGCCGAAGTTCCCGCTCCCGCCGCGAAGGCCCCAGAAGAGATCTTCGAGCTCGGCGGCGCTCGCCGTCAGCAGCTCACCATCCGCCGTGACGACGTCGGCCGAGAGCAGGTTGTCGCAGGCGAGCCCATACTTGCCGTTTAGCCAGCCAAGGCCGCCGCCGAGGGTCAGGCCGGCGATACCGGTCACCGAGACGATCCCGAGCGGCGTCGCCAGGCCGAACGCCTGGGTCTCGTGGTCCAGATCGCGGAGCAGCAGGCCGGGTTGCGCGTCGGCGGTCCGCCGCACCGGATCGACCCGAACGCCCTTCATGCCGGACAGGTCCAGCATGAGGCCGCCATCGCACACTGCCTTGCCGGCGACGCTGTGCCCGCCGCCACGGACCGACAGCACCAGGCCGTGGGTTCGGGCGAAGTTGACGCCCTGGATCACATCCGACGTTCCGGCGCAGCGGACGATCAGCGCTGGACGCCGGTCGATCATCCCATTGAAGACCCGCCGCGCCGTGTCGTAGCTGTCGTCACTCGGACACAGCACCGTGCCGCGCACGGCTGCACTCAGGGCCTGGACGGCGGTCCCATCCAGGGGAGTAGCGCTCGGTGTCAGTTGTTCGGCTGCCATGTCCCTGCTCCTCCGACGCACCTAGTTTCGCGGCCTTCGGCCACCGATCTCCTCGGGTACTCCAATCAGCCGATCGATCTGCCGGCTGACCACGCTTGCGGCTTCGAACGCGACCGGCAGATCGTGCCTCGAACCTCGCATCAGGTCTCCCCCTGGTGTTGGCGGGCCGCTGGACCCGGACGTCCAGCGGCAACAGAGCACGGGAAGTGCGTATCACGGGGGTCGTCAGTCCGTGTTCGGGGCACCGCGGCGATGATGCGCTTGACGTTCTCAGGAGCGAAGAATTCACGAATCGGCACGGTCCCGAAGGCCGCGCCGAGGTAGCGACTCGTCTCCGCCGGGTCGTCGCGCAGGGCCGCGCGGAGCCGAAACTCGTCGGCGGAGAGCGGCTCGAAAGCAGCGCGGCGGCAGGTTGCCTCGTACGCCGGTCGGGCCGCCTCGTTGCGTTGCCGCTCGTACTCCGCGAGCGCCTCACCCATCGGTCTGCGCTCGGACAGGCCGTCGTCGATCGCCTCGGCCACCAGCTCGGCGTCGCGGAACGCGTCCGTGATCCCCCAGGCTGTGAGCGGGTCGCGGTGATAGCCGGCGTCGCCTACCAGGGCCCAGCCGGGGCCGTGCGGTCGCCGGAAGAAGCTCGGCAGGTCGGCCGTGCCGACGAACCGCTCGGCGCGCCGGCCG
>JACCZL010000114.1 GCA_013695975.1 Chloroflexota bacterium | reverse complement strand
GCCGCGGCCGGGCTGGCGGCTGGGCTTGCCGCCGGGCTTGCCGCCGCCTGAGCGGTCGGTTTCGGGGCATCCGTCGGCTTGGCCGGCGTGGCCGGCGTCCCGCCGCAGGCGGTCATGAAAACGACGCACGCGCCGAGGAGCACCGACTGGATTCGAGACGTGGATTTAGTCACCATGGGTTCCTTCCTCTACCGGATGTGCCCCTTGTAGCATCTCGCGGATGACTTCCTCAAGGTGGGCGGCGAACCAGGCGCCCGAGCCCTCGCGCTGGACCCGCCCTTCGCCGATCAAGTAAACCCGCTCGGCGATCCTGACGGCGTCGGTGATGTTCTGGTCCACGAGCAGGATCGTGATCCCCTGCTCGGGGAGCCGAACTAGCAGCTCGTACAGCTCGCCGGCTACGATCGGGGCCATCCCGACGCTCGGCTCGTCGACCAGCAGCAGCCGCGGCGGCGTCACGATCTCCTTGGCCACCGAGAGCATCCTGAGCTGCCCCCCGCTCAGGTTCGTGGCGCTGACCTTCCGCCGCTCGGCCAACGGGGGGAAGATTCCGTAGACCGCCTCGATCCGGCGGCCCAGCTCGGCTCGGTCACGCCGCAGCAGCCAGCCTCCCAGCTTGAGGTTCTCTTCGACGGTCAGGTGTGGAAAGGTGCTATTGTGCTGCGGCAGGTAGGCGATGCCGGCCGCCTTGCGCCGATCCGGTGGCCAGCCATTTATCGACTGTCCCTCGAACAGCACCTCCCCCCGTCGCGGCGGCAACAGCCCGAACAGGCACCTGAGCAGGGTCGACTTGCCGGCCCCGTTCGGCCCAATGATCGACGTGATCGCCCCCGCCTCGACCTGCAAGTTGATCCCCTGCAGGATGTCGATCCCCTCGCGGTACCCGACGGCGACCTCGCGAACGTCCAGCATCAGATCGGCTTCCCCAGATACGCTTCGACCACCTCCGGCCGGTTGGCGACCTCGTCGAGCGTGCCCTCGGCGATCAGGCGGCCGGTGTTCATCACGGCCACGCGGGAGCAGAGCAGGCGGACGGTCGTCATCTCGTGGCTCACCAGCAGGACCGTCGCCCCACGCTCGTCGTTGATCCGTCGGATCGTCGCGATCATCCGCTCCTTGATCGCCGGCGCCACGCCGGCGAACGGCTCGTCGAGCAGCAGCAGGCGGATCGGCTCGTGCATCAGCGCCCGCGCGAGCTGGAGCAGCATCGTCTGCCCACCGGACAGCGACGCGGCCGGCTGGTCGGCCAGGTGCTCGAGCCCGGTGTGCTCGAGCACCTCCACGGCCTGCCCGCGCAGGGCGGCCAGCCCCTCTCGGCGATGGTCGCCGGTCACCGGCACCAGCAGGTTCTCGACCAGCGTCATGGTGGCGAACGCCTTGGGCATCTGAAAGGTCCGGACGATCCCGAACGACGCCATCTGGTGGGCTCGCCGCTGCTCCAGGTGCTGGCCGTCCAGGACGATCGAGCCCCGATCGAGGCCGTAGAGCCCGCTCATCAAGTTGATCAGCGTCGTCTTGCCCGACCCGTTCGGCCCGATCAGGCCATAGATCACGCCCGGCTCGAACGACGCCGTCACGTCGTCGACGGCGACCGTCCCTCCAAAGCGCTTGGTCACGTGCTCGAGCCGGAGCAGCCCGCCCTCGCCCACCGCTGTTCCCTTCCACCCGTCCACCGACACAGGGTCGGACTTATAGCACGAGGCAACGCCCCATCACTGTAGATCAGCGTTGGAGGGGTATGCCCCAGAATTGTGAGCTACTCGGAGTAACCCTCACCCAGCCTCTCCCAGAGGGAGAGGGGCATAGCCCCTCTCCCTCTGGGAGAGGGCTCCTGGTTACCACAGAACTGAGGCGCACCCGCGTCGGAGGCTCGTCAGGCGCAGATGGGGATGTTGTGGCGGCTGAGGGCCGCGGCGATCTGGTCGGCGTGGGGGATGTCCGAGAGGCCGACGCAGCCGGAGACGCCGAGGAACTCGACCCCGATCGGCGTCCCGTCGGCGGCGTAATCGACCACCCGCCGCGCGCCGAGGATCTCGCCGTAGGCGTAGGGCGCTTCGCTCAACTGGACGTAGACCTGCACGCTCGCCGCGTCGCCGATCGTCGCCCGCGCTACGCCCGACCCGATCTCACATTGGATTGCCATCAGCCTCACTCCTTCGGGCATCGTCGCCGCTCCTTCACCCCAACACATGGCATGCCCGACGCATTCCCGTGTCTGCTCCTCGGGGTCACTTGCACACCCCTCCCGGCATCGTCATTGGCGGCGCGGGTTGGGTACACTGGGGCAGCAAGCGCACGGAGGGGAGTATGGGAGATCAGCAGCTTGCGCTCATGGCGCACCTTCTGCGCCGCGCGGGCTTCGGCGCGTCTCGGGAAGAGCTCGAGCGGTACGCCGCCCGTCCCTACCAGGAGGTCGTCGACGACCTCGTCAATCCAGAGCGTTTTCCCGACCTGAACGAGGACGTCCTCGGCCGCTACTTCCCGCACTTCACCAACCAGGACAACCCCCAGGTCTGGAACGGCCGGTGGTTCTACCGCATGGTCAACACCCGGCGGCCGCTCGAAGAGAAGATGGCCCTCTTCTGGCACCACGTCTTCGCCACCGGCTGGACCAAGAGCGAGCACACCCCGACGATGGTCGAGCACGTCGAGATGCTCCGCCGCAACGGCCTCGCCAACCTGCGGACGATCCTGCTCGAGCTGTCCAGGGACCCCGCGATGAACTTCTGGCTCGACAACTGCGAAAACCACGCCGGCGCGATCAACGAAAACTACGGCCGCGAGCTGCTCGAGCTGTTCTCGATGGGGATCGGAGCCTACACCGAGACCGACATCAAGAACGTCGCCCGCGCCTTCACCGGCTGGACCTTCGAGCAGCCGATCCCCCTTTACCCCTTCGGCCACTACGGGTCCGGGTTCGTCTACCGTCCCGAGGACCACGACGACGGCGAGAAGACCTTCCTCGGCCGGACCGGTCGCTTCAACGGCGAGGACATCGTCAACATCATCGTCGAGCAGGAAGCGACCGCCCGCTTCATCTGCCGCCACATCTACAACTTCTTCGTCGCCGACGAGCCCCAGGTGCCCTCCTGGAGCGTGACCCCGCCGCGCGATCCGGCCGCCGTTGACACCCTGGTCAGGGCCTACTTCGACGCCGACGCCGACATCCGCACGGTCATGCGGACCCTCTTCAACGCCGACTTCTTCATCGCCGCCCGCTTCCAGCGGGTCAAGTGCCCGGCCGAGCTGATCGCCGGGACGCTCAAACTCTCCGGCGGCCACCGCTCGGTCGAGCCAGGCTTGATCGGGCTCGACGCCGCCTGCACCGCGATGGGCCAGCGGCTGATGGACCCACCGACCGTCGAGGGCTGGCACACTGGCAAGGAGTGGATCGACGGCGGCACCCTCACCGAGCGGGTCAACTTCGCCGTCGACCAGGTCAAGGACGTCTCCAGCCCCGGGCCCCGCTCCGTCATTCGCCGCCTGAGCGCCTCCGGCCTTCCGATCGCGCCCGCCGACTTCGTCGACCGCTGCCTCGATCTGGCCGGCCCGCTCGACGTCCGCTCCGAAACCCGCCAGGCCCTGCTCGAGCTCGCCGAGCGCGACGGCGACCTCACCTTCACCACCGACGGCGCGCGCCGAGAGAGCGAGTCGCGCATCGCCCGCATGCTCACGCTGATCGTCGCCTCACGCGAGTACCAGTTCGCCTGACGGAGTTCTGGGTCGCGAGTCGAACGACAGGGACCAGCGACTCGCGGCCCAGGACTCCCAATGAGGGGAGGCCTAATGGCACCAAGCGCACACGGCAATGGCAACGGCAAAGACCCCGTCCTGGTCGTCGTCCAGCTCAGCGGCGGCAACGACTTTATGAACACCCTGATCCCCTTCACCGAGGGGGTCTACTACGACAGCCGCCCGCTCGTCGGCATCCCCGAGGATCGGGTGCTGCCGATCGACGACACGCTCGGGTTCCACCCTTCCGCCGAGCCCCTCAAGGATCTCTTCGAGGCCGGCAACGTCGCCGTCGTCCAGGGGATCGGCTACGAGAATTCGAGCCGCTCCCACTTCCGCGCGATGGATATCTGGCATACCTGCGAGCCGAACGAGATCGCGACCGAAGGCTGGCTCGCCAAGGTGGTCCGCGAGCTCGA
>JACCZL010000384.1 GCA_013695975.1 Chloroflexota bacterium | reverse complement strand
CGCCAGGCGATCATCAAGCTGGTCGCGCCGCGGAGCGATCACTTCAGCGCCCAGGAAGTCTGGGACGAGGTCCGCGGCCAGTACCGCGGGATCGGGCGGGCGACCGTCTTTCGGACCCTCGACCTGCTGGCCGAGCTGGGCGTCCTCAATCGCATCCACACCGGCGATAGCTGCCATCGCTACACGGTCTGTGACACCCGCCACCACCACCACCTGATGTGCGTGGAGTGCGGGCAGGTGATGCCGCTCGAAGCGAGCGGCATCGAGCAGCAGATCCGGCGGATGGCCGGCGAGGCCGGTTTCGAGCTGCTGACCCACCACCTCGAGCTGATCGGCCGCTGCGCGAGCTGCCGTCAGCAGGCGACGAGCTAGAGACTTTAGGGCGGTTCGCGAACCGCCCGGTTGGGCGAGGCCGACGGTGAGCCGGAACGTTGGTACTGAATGAGACCTGATCTCGAAAGGCGCTGGGGTGAGGGCGCCGACGGCGGTGGGTGAAGCCCGAACCGCTCCGCTCGGCGGCGCCCTCACGGACGTCGACGGGGCCAGCGCGACGGGAGCGGCCGTCGCGCTGGTCGGCGTGACGGCCGGCTACCGCCGCCGCGTCGCGCTCGAGGATGTGACGCTGGCGATCCCGCGTGGGGCGATGGTCGCCGTCGTCGGGCCGAACGGGAGCGGCAAGTCGACCCTGCTGAAGCTCCTGCTGGGCCTGCTGGCGCCGTGGGCCGGCGCGGTCACGGTCCTCGGGCAGGCTCCGCGCGCCGCCCGGGCCCATCTGGGCTACGTCCCCCAGGTCGAAGCCGGCGACTGGCGATTTCCGGCCACGGTCGCCGAGGTCGTGATGATGGGCCGCCACCGCCGGATCGGGCTGTTCCGTCGGCCCGGCCAGGCCGACCACGACGCCGTCGCGGCGGCGCTCGAGCAGGTCGGGATGGCCGATCGGGCCGGGGACCAGGTCGGCGAGCTGTCCGGCGGCCAGCAGCAGCGGGTCTTCCTGGCGCGTGCGCTGGTCCAGGAGCCGGAGCTGCTGCTGCTCGACGAGCCACTGGCCGGGGTCGACGCCCTCACCGAGCAGGACGTCTACGCCCTCCTCCGCGGCCTGCGCGACCGCGGCATCACGATCGTCTTCACCACTCACGACCTGTCCACGGTCGCCGAGCACTTCGACCTCGCTCTCTTCGTGAACCGACGAGTCGTGGCGTTCGGTCCCCCGAGCGACGTCATCACCGAGGCCCACTTGCGCGAGGCGTACGGCCCGCGGATGGCCCTGGTCAAGATCGGCGACCGTTTCTTCGGGGTCGACGTCGGGCACCACCATGCCTGAGCTCGACCGCGTCCTGCTGGAGCCGTTCCAGTTTGCCTTCATGCAGCGGGCGCTGGCGGCGACGGTGATCGTCGGGGTGCTCTGCGCCGTAGTCGGGGCCTTCGTCGTAACCAAGGGGCTGGGCTTCATCGGCGATGGGGTCGCCCACGCCTCGCTGCTCGGGGTGGCGGTCGCCTACACCCTCGGGCAGAACATCTACCTGGGAGCGGCGATCACCGCGGTCGCCACGGCGCTCTCGATCAACTTCCTGAGCCAACGCGCCCGGCTGAGCATGGACACCGCGATCGGGGTGATCTTCGCGTTCGCCTTCTCGCTCGGGGTCGTCATCATGAGTCGGGTCCGCAACTATACCGTCGACCTCTTTAGCTTCGTCTTCGGCAACGTCCTCGGCGTCGGCGTGGACGATCTGGTGCTGATCGGGGCGGCCGGACTGCTCGTCGTCGGGCTGATCGCGCTGCTTTACAAGGAGCTGTTCTTCGTCGCCTTCGACCCGGTCATGGCCGAGGCGAGCGGGCTGCCGGTCGCGCGACTGCAATACCTCCTGCTGGCCCTGCTGGGAGTCACCGTCGTCGTGGCGATGAAGGCGATCGGGATCGTCCTGGTCGTAGCGATGCTGATCACCCCGGCCGCCACGGCAACCCTGCTGACCCGCCGCTTCCACCAGATCATGCTGGTCGGAGCCGGGCTGTCGGCCGTGGCCTCGGTACTGGGGCTCTACCTGTCGTTCTACGCCAACGTCGCCTCGGGCGGAGCGATCGTCGTCATGAGCACCGCCATCTTCCTGGTCGTCCTCGTTAGCACGGAGCTGAGCGCCCGGCGGGCGAGGCCGGCTTGACAACGCTAGTTGAGATGTGATCTCATAAAGCAGAATGTTCGACGCCGCCTGGTCGCGGCCATCAATTGAAACGCCGTCTCAGTAGGGGTCCCGAGGCTCCGCCACGACGGCGCACGCAGGAGGCTCCCGTGCGACTCCCGGTCTGGCTGCTCCGCGCGGCCCCGTTCGCCCTGCTCGTCACGCTCGTCGCGCTCGTCCCACTCGCCCTGCGCGGGGCCAACGCCCAGCCGAGCGGACGGCTGCCTGTCGTCACCAGCACGACCGTCTTCGTCGACATGATCGAGCGCGTCGGCGGCGACCGCGTCGAGGCCTTCAGCATGGTCCCATCCGGCGCGGACCCCCACACCTTCCAGCCGACCCCCCAGGACGTCCAGCGCGCCTCACGCGCCAGGGTCGCCATCTGGAATGGCCTCGGTCTCGACGAGACCGTCGAGGAGGCTGTGGTCGAGCTGGGTATCCCGAAGCTGGTGACGGTGACCCTCTCGGCCGGCATCGAGCCGATCGCCGACGAGGCGGCGGACGACGAGGACCTGGCCGAGAATGCCGAGGGACACGGACACGCCGAAGGCAACCCCCACCTCTGGCTCGACCCGACCCTGGCGATGCGCTACGTCGAGCAAATCCGCGACGCCCTGGCCGAGGCCGATCCGGCCAACGCCGCCACCTACCAGCTCAATGCCGACCGCTACCAGGCCGAGCTGGCCGAGCTCGACGCCTTCGCCCTCGGCGAGATCGCGACCATCCCGCCCGAACGGCGCAAGCTGGTCACCTTCCACAACGCTTTCCCCTACCTCGCTCGCCACTTTGGCCTGGAGGTCGTCGGCGTCGTCCTCACCAGCCCCGGCCGCGAGCCCTCGGCCGGCGAAATCGCCGAGCTGGTGACCCGGCTTCGAGAGCAGCAGATCCCGACCGTCTACAAGGAGCCCCAATTCAACGCCCGCATCCTCGAGCTGGCCGCTCGCGACGCCGGCGTCCAGGTCAAGAGCCTCTACAGCGACGCCCTCGACCAGCAGGTCCAGAGCTACGTCGACCTGATGCGCCACAACGTGACCGCCCTGGTCGAGGGCCTGCGCTGACCGGAACATGGAAGACACCGTGCATGTTCCCCACGTGCGGCGCGGGTGGCGGCCGGTCGGCTGCGCCTTGTCGAGATGCTCAACGGCACGGGTAGGACCGGGCCGCTCAGCCAGGACCCGCGACGCCGGGAGCTGCTCACGCAACAGGTGCTCGAAGTCTCGCCATCCGAGACCGAGCTAATCGTCACCACCAATGCGGCCGTCCTCGGCAAGCTGGGTGAGTTCGGCCAGCCTCTGATGCGCAAGAAGGGCGACAGTATCATGGCCGAAGTTCGCCGGGAACGTGGCCAAGCAAGTCGCCAGCTCCCTGGACGCCTCGGCCACTGTAAGACCCGGCGAGGAGCGGCGGTGAGGCGAGCCGGTCGCGCGGCTATGGCCCCTTGATGACCAGGCCACCGTCGACGACGATGACCTGGCCAGTGACCCAGGACGATTCGTCGCTGGCCAGGTAGAGGGCCGCCTGGGCGACGTCCTCTGGCTCGCCAACTCGGCCGAGCGGGGTCCGCCGGGCCGAGCGCTCGAGCCGCACGCCCCCGTCGAGCGAGGGGTCCATCATCTCTGGATTCATCGGCGTGCGGACCGAGCCCGGGCAGATGCAGTTGACCCGGATCTTCTGGGGAGCATAGTCAAACGCGGCCTGACGGGTGAGCTGGACGATCCCGCCCTTGGCAGCGGCGTAGGGGGCGAACCCCTCGAAGGCGACCAGGGCCTGGATCGAGGCGGTGTTGACGATCGAGCCGCTCCCCTGCTCGAGCATGTGGCGGATGGCGTACTTCATCCCACGAAAGACGCCGGCCAGGTTGAGGTCGAGGCAGCGGGCCCAATCCTCCTCGGAGATCTCGTGGACCTTGCCGTAGAAGTTGACCCCGGCGTTGTTGAACATCACGTCGACCCTGCCGTGGGCACGGACCGCGCTCTCGACCAGGTTCTCGACGTCCCGCGCTTCGGTCACGTCGCAGTGGACGTAGCGCCCCTCCGCGCCGGCCTCGCGGACCAGCCGCAGCGTCTCCTGCCCTGCGTCGTCGTTCACGTCTCCGAAAACGACCCTGGCCCCCTCCCGCCCGAAGAGCACCGCCGCCGCCCGCCCGATCCCCGTCGCCGCCCCGGTGATGACGGCCACCTTGTCCTTCAGTCGCACCTCGCAGCTCCTCCTCTCGACAGTCAGTCCGACGGCTTGTACCACACCGACGCCTGACGGTACCG
>JACCZL010000357.1 GCA_013695975.1 Chloroflexota bacterium | reverse complement strand
GGGCACCCCCGCGTGGGTGCCCCGGCCGAGGCGCGAGACCTAGGATCTGTCAGCGCGGCGCGATTCGGTAGACGCCGAAGCCTGCGCCTCGCACCTGCTCGCCGACGGGGGTGACGGTGAACGAGCGTCTGAGTGGGGCCACGCGGTCGCCGTGTAGCAGCGCGAGGCGCGGCGAGCCCTCGGTCAGGGCCTCGTTGATCGAGCTGGGGCGCCCGTCGACGTCGGCGTAGGGCACGTCGTGCCCGCCGAGTAGGAGCTGCATGCTCTTGTAGACGCTGCCGGCCGCCATCTGGAAGATCCCGTCGAGTCCGCGGTCGAGCAGGACGGTCTCGCCCGCCTGCCGGTGCGTCTGGACGACGTGCGACGCCACCAGGACGGCATGGTTGGTCCGCTCGGTCGAGCGCTCGTAGCGCGCCAGCGGGAACAGGGGATAGAAGGCCAGTACCGCGACCCCTGCCAGCAGGGCCGCGGTCGACACCCCCCGAAGGCCACGCGGGGGGCGCCCACGCAGTCCCCGCCACGCGTCGGCCGTGGCGAGTCCGACGGCGGCAAAGACGAGGGGGAGCAGTGGGGTGAGGTAGCGGCCATTCAGGAGCGGCTCGTACTTTGGATTGACCAACGGCATGACGAGCACGTAGGGCACCATCGCCAGCAGCGGCAGCCAGCGCCGACGCCAGGCCGCCCAGACGCTGCCTCCGACGGCGAGACCGAGGTACAGGAGTAGGAGCGGCTCGGCGAGCGACTCGCCCAGGAAGCGGCGCTTCTCGATCGCCCCGCTCAGGATCCAGGCGCTCGCCAGCGTCAGTCGCCCAAAGTTCTCACCGTACGCGCGGGTGTCGTAGCCGGTCTCCTCGCCGGTATAGTCGGCGACGTGCTCGAGCCCGCCGGTGAACGAGTGGCCGCCCGTCGCGACGTTGTAGAGCACGAGATTCGCCGTGACCAGGAAAAACGCCGCGCCAGCGAGCAGCGGCCAACGCGTTTGCACGAGGACTGGGTGCATCAGGATCGCGGTGAGTCCGGCCCCGATCAGGAAGAGGCCGGCCGTCAGATGGGTCTGGACGGCGAGCCCGAAGGCTACAGCGGCGGGAATGAGCCACGGGGCTTTCGAAGGAGCACTCTGCGGATCCCGATCATCACCCGCCAGCGCCCGCGCCAGGCAGGCAAACCCCAGGGTGGTGAACAGGGGCGTGATCGCGTGGGACCACCCGACATGGCTGTTGACCAGGATGTGGGTCGAGTTGGCGGCCATGAAGGCCGCCGCGACAGTGGCGGCGAGCCGCCCGCCGAGCTCGCGGCCGAGCCACCAGGTCGCGGCGACCGTCGCCACACCGCCGACGAACGAGACCGCGCGGGGGAGCCAGGGGCTGAGCCCGAACGTCCAGAAGCCGGCCGCGACCAGGTAGTTCCAAAAAGCCCCGATATAGGGGTTGACGTTGGTCAGGGGGGCGGCCTGGCCGTGATAGATCGCCATCGCCAGCGCCGCCTCGCGCGTCTCGTCGGTGAAGGCGGGGATCAGCCAGAGGTTCGGCCACCGAACGACGGCGGCGACCATCGTGAACGCTATCAAGGGGAGGAGCGAAACTGCGAGGTCAACCTGAGCGAAGCGATCAATCGTGTCCCGAGCACGAGATTCTTCGCTTCGCTCAGCATGACAAAGAGGTTCTGGCTCAGGATGACCGTGGGGGTGGGTCGCAGCACGACCAAGAGGGTCGGGCTGGGGCGAGCCTGCTTGAACCGCCACCTCGAGACCGAGCCTCGCCCCCCCTTACAGGGTCTCTTCGCCTAGGAGCAGGTCTTCGTAGCTCTGGCGGTGGCGCATCACCCGCGCTTCGCCGTCGCGGACCAGAACAACGGCTGGCTTGAGGGCCATGTTGTAGTTGCTGGCCATCGCCAGGTTGTAGGCGCCCGAGGCCGGCAGCGCGAGCAGGTCGCCGGAGCGGAGCGTCGGCAGTGCGACGTCTTTGATCAACAGGTCGCCCGATTCGCAGTACTTGCCGGCGATCGTCACGGTCTCCTCGGCCGGCTCGTTGGCGCGGTTGGCGACGATCGCCTCGTAGCGAGCCCCGTAGATCGCCGGGCGGATGTTGTCGGCCATCCCGCCGTCGACCGAGGCGTAGACCCGGACGCCGGGGATTCGCTTGATCCCGCCGACCGTTTAGAGGGCAACCCCGGCCTGGCCCACGATCGAGCGGCCCGGCTCGACGAAGACGCGCGGCTCGCCAAGGCCCCGCCGGGCAAGCTCAACGCCGACCGTCTCGCCGACCATCGTTGCCACTTCGCGGGTCGGGCGGGGGTCGTCCTCCGGCGTGTAGGCGATGCCCCAACCGCCGCCGGGGCTGAACTCCTGAAGCTCGACGTGGTGGCCCTTGCGCATCTCGACGGCGAAGTCCAGGACGACGCCGATCGTCTCCTGATAGGGCGCTAGCTCGAAGATCTGGGAGCCGACGTGGGCGTGGAAGCCGAGCAGCTCGAGTGACGGTGTGGCCACGACCTGGCGCACGGCCTCCTCGGCCTGGCCAGTCGAGATCGGAAAGCCAAACTTCGAGTCGAGGATGCCGGTTTTGCGGTAGTCGTGAGTGTGGGCGTCGATGCCGGGCGACAGGCGCAGCAGGCATGGCGCTCGGGTTCCCCGCTCGCGGGCCAGCCGCCCGAGGAGCTCCAGCTCGTGGAAGCTGTCGATCACGATCCGCCCGATGCCCAGCTCGAGCGCCATCTGGAGCTCGTCGGCGCCCTTGTTGTTGCCGTGAAAGTACACGCGCTCCATCGGGAAGCCGACCCGCTGCGCGACGTACAGCTCGCCGCCGGAGACCACGTCGAGACCGAGCCCCTCCTGGGCCAGGATCTGCAGGAGCATCGGGCTGGTGAAAGCTTTCGAGGCATAGATGACCAGCGAATGGGCGTAGGCGTGGGCCAGACTATCGCGGTACTCGCGGCAGCGGGTCCGGATCGTCGCCTCGTCGTAGACGTAGAGTGGCGTCCCGAAGCGGTCGGCCAGGTCGACGGTGTCGCAGCCGCCGACGATCAGGTGGCCGTCCCCGTCGACTCGGCTGTCCAGTGGCAGGATCGACGCCTTCGTCTCGACGCTCATGGCTCCGGGACCACCGACCACTCCGCGGGAAGCTCGTAGCGCTGGATCCGATTCGTCGGACGGGCGCCCTCGATGACGCGCAAGCTCCCCTTGCGCTTGATCTCGGCGTAGGTGTTCTGAATCTGGACGATCCGCTTGGCCTGCAGGTTGAACACGACGACGCCGGCCCAGACCGGGCTGAGGCTGAGCTCGCGGGTACGGTCGTCGACGACACGAAAGACCGGCACGTCGTCGCGCTCGCAGTAGTCGAGGGCGGCGTGGATCCAGCGGTAGTTGTTTGGCCCGTTGTGCTCGTCGAACACGGCCAGGCCGCTCAGGACGCGCTCGCGGAGGTCGGCGGTAAACGTCGCGGCGCGCGTGAGCAGGGCGTCGAGGGTCTGGGGGCCACCCGCGCAGGCGGCGACGAGAGCAGGTAAGGCGCGGGCCGGTCCGATGAAGCTCACCGTCGTACTCGTGTCGACGACGGTAAAGCGCATCAGCGTCATGCAGCGGCTCCCATGGCGTCGATCCGCGCGATCCAGCGATCCGGGTCGCGGACCTCCGCCTCAGTCGGCAGGTTCTCGGCGCCCTGCCAGGCTCGGTTCAAGAAGGCGATCCCTCGCTGGTCGGCGACCCGCGCGGCAAAGGCCTCGCCGAGGGCATACTGCTCCATCTTCATCTTCAGGCCGGTCAGCCGCAGGAAGAGCTCCTCGATCTGACTACGATTCTTCTGGCGGTGCTCGACGCGGGCGTGGATCTCTTCATAATGCGGCAGGAGCTTCGCGCCGACTCGGTTCATCACGTGGTTCGAGTAGCCCTCTGCCAGGCTCATCAGCGCCTGGAGTCGCGAGAGCATCTGGCGCTGGTGGGGCGACATCACGGCCTCGATCAGGTTGTGCCCATTGCGGAGGTTGTCGAGCAGCCGCGTCAGCATCGTCCCGACCACGTGACCCGAGCTAGAGGTACCAAGCTCGTCGGCCATGCTACGGAGATAGCCCTCGAGCTGGCCGTTCAGGTACTCGCGGACCCAGGGATTGACCTCAAATTCATGGGCATGAGTCGCCTCGTGGAGGGCGATCCATTTCCGCAGCTCGGTCGGCGGGACGTGGAGCTGCTGCTCCAGGGCCTGGATGTTCGGCTCGACGAAATACAGCTTCCCGGCATCGAGCGGCTCCTTGCCGAGCAGACTGATGTCATACTGGCCGAGGACCTTGCGGGCGAGGTAGCCGAGCAAGAGCCCGACCTGGCTCGAGAGGACCATCCGGCTAACCTGGGTCGCGCCCGGCAGACCCGGAGCGCTCTGGCGGGCGGCCCGCTGATAGACGTCCTCGAGCGGCTGGAAGAGCTGCTTGAAGTTGGCGATGTTTGCCTCGATCCAATCGGGTCGGTCGAGGACCAGGACCCGCGTTTCCCCGAGCGGGAGGATCGTCCCCGTGTAGTCGGCGATCGGCTGCTCGATCTCGCGGACCATCGCCTCGTACTCGCGCTGGAGCCGTGGACGCTGCTCCGTGAACAGGGTGCCGTCGGCGGCGCAGACGCGGTTCGC
>JACCZL010000347.1 GCA_013695975.1 Chloroflexota bacterium | reverse complement strand
CCCCTACACATCGCGAGGGACCGTCTGAAACGCTGGGCATCGAGGCCGGGGGTGGGGATTGCCGCGCCCGGACAAATCGCGAAGGACGCTCTGAAACGCTAGGCATCGAGGCCGGGGGTGGGGCTTGCCCCGCCCGCACCGATCGTGGAGGTCCCTCTGAAACGCTGGGCATGCAGGTTGGCGGCACGGGTTAGGCGACTTGCTCGGCATCCCGCTCGGCGGCGGCGGTGAGCTGGTCGACGAGGGGGTCGAGGGCGCCCTCGAGCATGGTGGAGAGGTTGTGGAGGGTCACACCGATGCGGTGATCGGTGACGCGGTTCTGGGGGAAGTTGTAGGAGCGGATCTTCTCGGCCCGCTCGCCTGAGCCGACCTGGGAGCGGCGAAGCTGATCGGCCTCGCTGTGGTGCCGGAGGCGCTCGCGCTCGTAGAGGCGGGCGCGCAGGACCGACATCGCCCGGATCTTGTTCTTGAGCTGGGACCGCTCGTCCTGACAGGTCACGACCTCGCCGGTCGGGAGGTGGGTGATCCTGACGGCTGAATCGGTCGTGTTGACACTCTGCCCGCCGTGGCCGCCGGAGCGGTAGACATCGACCTTGAGATCCTGGGGATTGATGTCGATCTCCACATCGTCGACCTCGGGCATGACGGCCACGGTCGCGGTCGAGGTGTGGATGCGACCCTGGGCCTCGGTCTGAGGGACGCGCTGGACTCGGTGGACGCCGCTCTCCCACTTGAGCCGCGAGTAGGCGCCCTTGCCCCTGACGGCCAGGGTGACCTCCTTGATGCTTCCGAGGGTGCTCTCGTTGGTGTTGAGGATCTCGGACTTCCAGCGTTTGGGCTCGGCATAGCGTAGATACATCCGCATCAGGTCGGCGGCGAAGAGGCCGGCCTCGTCGCCGCCGGTGCCGGCCCGAATTTCGAGGATGACGTCGCGGTCGTCGTCGGGGTCGCGCGGCTTGAGGAGGTTGCGCAGCTCTTCGAGTACCTGGTCGCGGGCGCCTTCGAGGCGGTGGGTATCCTCGCGGACGTAGGTACGCATCTCTTCGTCGAGCCCGTCTCCGAGGAGGGCCCGGGTTTCTCGCAGCTCGTCCTCGAGGGCCAGATAGCGTTCATAGGCCGTCACGGCGTGCTGGAGCTCGGACTGCTCGCGGCCATAGCGGGCGAGCGCCTGCTGGTCCGAGACGACCTCGGGCCTGGCCAGCTCATCGCTAATCTCGTCGTAGCGGCGCTTCATGCTCGCGACGCGCTCGAGCAGGGGTTCGAGCGTCGTCGCCGTCACGATGCCGCCTCACTCGCCGCCGCGGCCAGGCGGCCGGGCAGCTCGTCGAAAGGCACGCGCTGCTGCTCGCCGTCGCGAAGATCCTTGACCGTCGCGACCTCCTCGCGCAGCTCGTCCTCGCCGACGATCACGGCCCAGCGCGCTCCGCTGGCGGCGGCCTGGCGCAGCCGAGCCTTCATGCTGCGATCGCCCATCCCGACGAGGGCGGCCGCGCCCTGCCGACGGACGCGGTCGGCCAGGGCCGCGGCCTGGCGCTTCGCCTCGTCGCCGAGCGGCGCGAAGAAGACGTCTGGAGCATCTGGCGCTGGCAGGGGGCAGCCTTGCTCCTCCAGGTTGAGAATGATTCGATCGAGGCCCGCCGCGAACCCGACGCCCGGCGTCGGCTTCCCGCCGAGCTGCTCGGCGAGACCGTCGTAGCGTCCGCCGCCGCCGAGTGTCGACTGCGCCCCGGCGGTCGGTGGGACGACCTCGAAGACGGTGCGGGTGTAGTAGTCGAGGCCGCGAACGAGCCGTGGGGTGAGCTCGTAGGGCAGCTCCATGGCCTGGAGGTAGCCGCGCAAGGCGTCGAAGTGGCGCTGACAATCTGGACAGAGATAGTCGACCGTCCGTGGCGCGGCGTCGGCGATCGGCTGGCACCGGGCGTTCTTGCAGTCGAGCAGTCTGAGCGGATTGGTGTCCAAGCGGCGACTGCAGTCGGGGCAGATCTCGGCTTTGCGCGGCTCGTAGTGGGCCACGAGGGCGCGGATGAAGCCCGGCCGACAGACAGCATCGCCGATGCTGTTCAAGAAAACGGTCAGGTTGCGCAGGCCGAGCCCCTCGAGGAAGCGCCAGAGAATCGCCACGACCTCGGCATCGGCCAGGGGATCGGCGTCGCCAATCGCCTCAACGTTGAACTGGCGAAACTCGCGATAACGGCCGGCCTGGGGACGATCGTAGCGGAAGACAGAGAGCAGCGAGTAGAGCTTGACCGGCTGAGGTCGACTGGCCAGTCCGTGCTCGAGGTAGGCGCGGACCACCGAGGCGGTCGCTTCGGGGCGGAGGGCGAGGTCGCTGCCGCCCTTGTCCTGGAAGCGGTAAATTTCCTTTTCGACGATGTCCGTCCCTGCTCCGACCCCGCGCAGGAAGAGGCCGGCGTCCTCGAACGTCGGCGTGCGGATCTCTCCGTACCCGAAGCGACGGGCCTCGGCCGCCGCGCGCTCCTCGACGTACCGCCAGACCGCGGCATCCTCTGGCAGGACGTCCCGGGTCCCCCTCGGTGACTGGTACACCGCTGCCTCCAATCAGAGTGCCCGGCACATGGCCGGGCATCGAAAGTATACCATGCGGTTCCTCATGATCTCGCTCGAAGTGCAGGTCCACCCTGGCGCGTCGCGTGAAGCGGTGCGCCTGCTCGAAGATGGGACGCTCGACGTCAGGCCGCGGGCGCGCGCAGTCGAGAGTCGAGCCAACGAGGCGCTCGTCAGGCTCCTGGCGGAGCGGCTCGGGCCGCGGCAGCGCGAGGTGCGGATCGCCCGAGGTTGCCGCTCGCGCCACAAGCTGATCGAAGTGGAGCTGGCGTCGAGAGACGAGCTCTGTGCCCGCCCGCGGGCTGATTGATGGCTGAGCCTCGCTTCGTGGCCGTGGGCGAGCTGACTCGAGTGCGGGCCTTTACGCGCAGGGACGTCGATCGCTGGCTCGCCTGGCCGCGTCATGTCGATCCGCTGTATGCGAGCTACGACCCGCTCCCGATGGATGGCTCGCTCAGAGATGCCTGGTACGACGACCTGGTCTACCGGCAGGGTCAGCTCCCCTTTGCTATCGAGACCTACGACCGCCAGATGATCGGACGGCTCTTCTTGCGGCATGTCCGCCGGAGCGAAGGCTCGTCGGTGCTCGGGATCGATCTCGATCCGAGATTTGTCGGGCGTGGTCACGGCACCGACGCGCTCGAGGCGTTCCTGGGCTACTACTTCGGCCCGGCCGGCTTCAGTCGCCTTTTGTTGAGTGTTGCCGCGTATAACGTCCGGGCTCGACGAAGCTATCGCCGCTGCGGCTTCCGCGAGCGCGCCACCCACTGGGAGAGTTGGCAGGTCGGCGTGGACGTGCTCGGCGACCCGCGCTACGCCGAGCTACGCCAGGTGTTCCGCCGAGGACAGCGTGGAGTCGAGGCGCTGATGCACGACATGGTCGCCGAGAAAGTGCCCGAAGCGTCGGGTGGCTCACCCGCTCTCTGGCGAAGGGCAGGAGACGCTCGGGCGCGCGGAGCTGCGCTCGGGGGGCCGGCATGTTGACAGCCACTACAGGGTGGGGTATATTTTCCCCGTTGGCGGCGACGCCGCGAGCGCGGAAGTGGCTCAGTGGTAGAGCATCACCTTGCCAAGGTGAGGGTCGCGGGTTCGAATCCCGTCTTCCGCTCCAGAGCCAGTCGAACTGGAAAGCCCTCCTTGTGAGGGCTTCGCTGTTCAAGCAGCCGGATCGAGGGGCTGCTCTGGCGAGCGCGGCGACGTGGCCAAGTGGTTAAGGCGGGGGTCTGCAAAACCCCTATCGGCGGTTCGAATCCGCCCGTCGCCTCCCAGTTGAAGAGTCACCCCGTCGGCACCTGAGTCGCTGCTTCTTGACGGCCTCGGCGGGTTCGGTCACCACTCCACCGGTCCGAAGATGGCGTTGTTGAGGTAGATGACCCGGTCGGGGATCACCGTCCTCGGGGGCAGTTCGGAGTTCACCACCGCGCTCTTCGTCCCGATGCTGCAGCCGCGTGCGATCTGAGAGCGGAAGACGACCGACTGATCCTTGAGCGTGACCTCGTCGCCGATGAAGGTCGGCTCCTCCTCGTCGCCGATGCTCTGTTCGCCGAGCACCCGACGCCCGCCACCGTGGACGATGACCCGCTCGCCGTACAACACGTTGTCGCCGACCGATACGTCGGACTCCTCGAGGGCATGGAAGATGACGTCGTCACCCATGCTGTGGATGTGTCCGAGCTGGATCGGGTCGCCCTCGTCCGCTCGGAGCGAGATGCGCTCGCCCATGACGGCATCTAGTCGGTTGAGCGAATCGGACAGGTAGACCGCTCCGATGATGCGGTTGCGGAACTCCGGGACTCTGCTGGGAAGACCGGGGTCGAGGATCGGCGCATGGCGGGCCGGGTTGAAGGCGGTGAGGCCCGGGTTCAAGTTGATCCCTCGAACGCTCGAAGCGTCCAGGTAAAACATCCGCGTGTACTCCTGGGCAAAGCCGACGTTGACTTCGATGACCGCTTCGTTGAAGGCAACATCGTCCTCGACGATCCGACGCACCTTCCCGAGGTCGGGGTCGTCGGCCTCGGCCTGGGTGGTGACGTTCTTGCCCGGCAGGACGGTAAAGCCGCTCCGAAGGCGCACACCGGGGCCTACCCGAGCCAGCGCCGATACGCCCGTGTTCTGCTCGAGAATGGCGCCGTCCACTTCGCAGCCGAAGCTCAGGAACACCTCCTGATGTTCGTCTGGGTTGGCGGCAATCGGGCCGCCGCCCACACCGAGCTGGGCGGGGCCCTTGACAGTCGCGCCGTGCGCTAGGATGCACCGCTCGGCGATCTCGACCCCGGCGTGCAGACCCAGCGCCCTGACCCGCGCCTCATCGTCGGCGCTCCGGTGGAGACTGCCGTAGATCCTCACATTGTCCTGAACATTGGACTCTTCGCCGATCTCGATCTCGGCGTGCTCGTCGGCCAGCAAGCTGGCAAACGGTCCGATGTAGACGTGCTGGCCCAGGGTGACGTGATCTGCATGCGCAATCCGCGCGGTGGGATCGATGAACGAGGCCGTCTCGGGCGCGGCCCCGAAGGGACAGACAGGCCTGTTCAGCTCCGTCGGATGAGACCCTTCGGCTTGCTCCGATCGTAGCGAAGTCGCAAAGCTCGTGCGGGCAAAACTGGTCGGCAGGTGTGGCAAGCACAACACCACGCCGAGGCTGCTCGCCCTCTTGATGAGGTCGCGGCGGCTCATCGTCTGATGCATCATGGTCATGCCTCCCGGGCAGGGTCCACGCTGAAGTCATGGCTCGACCGGTCAGGGAGCGACGTCAGCTAGCCATGCGGTCTGGAGCCTCCTCAGAATGGGGCTCGCTCTTGCCCCTCGTGTCAGCGACCCGTCACCTCTGTCGTCTCGCCACCCCCCAGGCGGCGGTCCGCGCATCGTACGACAAGCGCGACGGATTTGTCAAGCCAGATGCATTATCGTTACTCAGGACCGCATCCGAAAGATGCGTCATGGTCTGCGACAACGTGGGCACGCCGCTATCTGGCGCGGCCGCCCGCTCCGACGCTACGGCGCGAGCGTAACCGTCGCCAGCTCGGCGTAGTTCCGGTCCGGACCCATCGCCAGTCGCGCGCCGTCGCGCGGATCGTAGAGGCCCACGATGAGGGCGTACTGGCCCGGTGGGAGGTCGGACGGCACGGGGATGCGGTGGCTGTCGGGGACTCGCTCGCCAGGCTGCCAGCCAGTGGTGGGACGCTGCCCGTCGTCGGGTGGGCCGTCGTGCTGGGCGACGAGCTTGCCCTCTGGAGTCAGGAGCTGGGTGAAGACGGTGTAGGGCAGGTCCATGGGGCGCTCGGCTTGCCAGAGGAGCGCCAGCTCGAGCTCGGACGGGCGACCGGCTGGGAGCTGGAGGCCTGGCTGGACGCCGAAGGCCACCAGGCGGGCGCGCTCGCCGAAGAGGAGATCCACGGGGGTCGTGGCGGCGTCCGCGGCGGCCCGCCCTTCGCGCGGTTTCACTGTGAGCTGGCCGAGCTCGACGCGGCCCGCGGGCTTGTCGGCGCCGGGCTCGAGCAGCTCGACGACGAGGCGAGCTGCGCCGGCTTCGGCGGACCGATTGAGCCGCAGGCGGTACTGGCCGCGGAAGACGTCGCCTCGCTCCCAGCGGCTAGTCGGGTTGGCGGCCCCGGCCGGGGCCGCCGTAACGTCGCCCCAGGGGTTGCCGTCAGGCCCGACCAGACCGAGGCGGGCTGTGTAGTCGCGGCGGACGTCGCGAGTGGCGCGCCAGACCAGGACGACGTCGAGGCTCTCGCCGGCGCCCAGCTCGGTTCGTCCGACGTCTTCGCCGATCAACTCGAGGTCGTCGGTCACCTTGCGGCGGCGGCGCTCGGCGATCTGGACGTCGCGCTCGCGGGCCTGGATCTCACTCCGGGCAAGCTCGACGTCGATCAGGCGGGCCGTGGCGCCGATCGGGGAGCCGCCGCCATCGAGCAGGGACAAGGGGCGTTCACCCTCGACGAGCTTGAGCTGGAGCCGATAGCGGCCGGGCGGGGTCTCGGCGGGGATCGGCATGCGGAGCTGGTCGCGGACCGTTTCGTCGGCTGACCACATCCAGGTCGGATACATCCGATCGGCCGGCTCGCTGTCGCGGACGGCCCACTTGAAGCCCTGCTCGTCCTCGAGCGAGGCGCTGACCGTGAACCGCCCCGGATGGGCCCGCGGCGAACGCCAGAGCAAGTCGAGCTGGAGGGTTTCGCCGGCCCGCGTCCTGGCCAGCCCAGCGGCTGCGTCGACCAGGATCGGGAGCGGGGCGGAGCGGCGATCCGACAGACCGACCTGGAGGTCGAACGACTCCAGGCGGACCCGGTTTTCATAGTTTGCGCTGCTCGCGACCGAAAGCTGGGCGATGGGTCCGCCGCCGGCGCGGACCTGGATCGGTCCGACGCGGATCGAGCCCTGGGTCGGCAGGAGCTCGACCAGCTCCATGTTGCGGACGGGAAGCGGTCGGCCCTCGCGAGTAAACGCGCCGAGGTCGATCTGATAGACGCCAGGCGGTAGGCCGCTCGGGACATCGATGGCGGTGTCGCTGCGGAAAGTGTGACCGTCCGCGTCGAGACTGGCGCGGCCGCTCTCTGTGACGAAGGCCCAGTTTTGCTCGTCGATGTTCGAGAGGCGGGCGTAGGGCTGGGTGCGGGCGATGCGCTCGGCATCCGGCCCGATGCCTCGCCAGTAGGTCGCCAGCTCCAGGCGAGTGCCGGCGGGGACGCTGTCGGTGCGCCCGAGTAGCTGCCCGCCGACGCGGAGGTCGTAGCCGAGCAGCATGAGGGTGTCGCCGAGGTTGATCTTGAGGGGGTGCTGGGCGAGCGGCGGAGGCTGATAGGCGCGGGAATAGAACGCTACCCCGAACGGCAAGAGCAGCATGATGGCCACGATCAGGCCAGTCCGGGCGAGCGACTGTCGGTTCAGATGGAGCCGAGCGGCCGCGTAGGGGTGCATGGCGGGCGCCCTCACGCCCAAAGCGGGGGCTGGGCGCACGCCGTGCGCCCCTACAGATCGTCGGATCCGGGCCGGCGGCCGGACCCAGGCCAACGTGAGCACGGCCAGCAGCATGACCAGCGAGAACAGCGAGATGCGCTCGCCGAGGGTTCGGATTGGCGTGTCTTCGAACTGGAGGCCGACGAGGTGCTGGCCGGGCGGGACGCGGAGAGCGATCAAGCCTTCGGGGTCGGTGATCTCGATGTCGGTCGGCGCTCCGTCGATGGTTGCCCGCCAGCCGGGGAAGTAAGCGGTGTTGAGGACGATGCGGCCCTCGACGGGGCTATCGGCGCGGTAGGTTTGCTCGTCGGAGCCTTTGTCGAGGCGTTCGACGGTGACGCGAGGATCGCTGGTCGGGACGTGTACGGCTGGCGACGGCCGGCCGAGGACGATCGCCAGGGCTTCGGGGGAGATGAAGGGCTTCTCCTCGACCCAGATCGGGATGTACTCGCCGGCGACGGTCGTGCCCAGGAGGTGGTACATCAGCTCGAAACGGGTGCTTTCGGCGAGGTCGACATCGCCGTCGACGGCGTTGGCCATGATCGGACGCAGTCCGAGGGTGTTCGTCAAGAGGGTGAAGACGATCAGGAGCGGGGCGACGTAGGCGCGCCAGCGCTCAGCGAAGAGGTCGACCAGGAAGCCGGTCAGGACGCTGGTCGGCAGCGCCATCAGGAGCAGGAAGCGCCAGGGAAACTGGGCGTAGGGGAGGAGTGGGACCCAATCCCAGGCCCAGAGCGACTCGGGCCGCGCGAACCAGAAGGCGACGGCGAAGACGAAGACGCTGATCGCGGCCTCGCCACGGGCCCTGAACGGGAAGCCGCGGTAGAACAGCAGGGCGACGACCGCGCCGAGGCCGCCGAGAACGACCTGGACGAGCCCCATCTTGTAGGCGTACTCTGGCGACTCGGGGAAGATGATCCCGTAGGTGTGGATCAGATGATTGGGCATGATCTGCTGGAGGGTCGGGAAGTGGTCGGCGTGGGAGACGTACAAGAGTCCGTCGAGCTGGACCAGGTGCTTTTCGAAGATCGCCGGCAGCGACAGGTAGGCGGTGAGGCCATACGCGAGGATCGTGGCTCCGAGCAGGAGGGCGGCGGCTCGCAGCGCGTGCCTGGGCGTGCCGGATTCCTCCACCAGGCCTCGCAGGAGCAGAAAGGCGCAGTAGAGGACCAGGACGCCGGTGTAGATGTAGGCCGACAGGTTATGGGTCAGGATCAGGCCGGCGTAGCACAAAGCCGCCGCCGCGAAATAGGGCAGGCGTCGGCGGATCGGGCCGGGGCGGACCAGTCTACCGAAGGCCCAGAGGATGGCCGGAAACCAGGCCATCGCGAAGAACTCCGGCAGGTCACCGCGGTAGTAGGCGTTGACCAGGTGGTAGGGGACGTAGACGTAGACAACAGCGACCAGCAGCGCGGCGCGGCGGGATAGGAAGTCGGTCGCGTAGCCGTACGCCGCCAAGCCGGAGAAGACCATGAAAACGGCCATCGAGGCCTTGGTGGCGTTGACCCAGCCGAGCCCGAGGGCGTGGAAGGCGGCAATGACGTAGTAGACGGCCGGCGAGTACAGGTTGAGGAGGGGCGTGCCATAGCCGAGGAACTGGTCGGGCATCCAGCGACAGATCAGGACGCCGCTCTGAAGGCAGCGATAGACCTCCATCGCGCGATAGATGTGGTAGAGACCATCGCTGGAGGCGAAGAAGTGGGCCGGCGTGAGTGGGATCAGCGCGAAAGCGGACAGGGCCGCGACGAGCAACAGGCGGAACAGCACCCGGTTTCCTTATCGGCGACGTCGCGCGAGAACTGCGCTACAATTGCGACGGCGTTGGGGCGTATCGCGATGCGCCTCTCCGTTGCCGGGGTGGCGAAACGGCAGACGCGGCCGACTTAAAATCGGCTCTCCGTGAGGAGGTAGGGGTTCGAGTCCCCTCCTCGGCACCGACGCTCTTCGCCGACGCGCGCAGGTTATAGCGTCGGGCATCGAGAGCCGGCAACCCTCCGTGCCTCCCACGAATACGTGCGCCACTCTCGCCCCCCAGCCCCCCGAGCTCGGTGGGGCTGGGAGGGCGAGAGTGGCGGGTAGCTCGATCATGCAGCACGGCGCGAGCCGAGCTGGCGCACGATCCAGGCGCGCCGGTCGGGCGTGAGCTGGGTCTGAACGTCGGATGATCCCTTACGCCCGGCGTACCAGGCCTGGTAGGCCTGATTGGCACGTTGGGCAAGCTGCTGCTCGCCGAGCGGGTGCTCGGCGTCGCGCTCGAGCACCTGGATGATATGTGTCCCGTTGGGGGACTGGACCGGCTCGCCGATGACGCCGATCGGTTGGTTGAAGGCGGCTTGCTCGAACGGGGCGTTCATCACGCCTCGGCCGAACCAGCCGAGATCGCCGCCCTTGTCGCGACTGCCGGCGTCGGTCGAAAACTCCTTCGCGACGGCGTCGAATGGAACGCCTTCGGTCAAGCGCTGCTGGACCAGCGCAAGCGACTCCTGGTTGTCGACCAGGATATGACGGACGTGGACCTGCTCCTCGGTCCGCGGGATGTTCGTGGCCAGCGAGTCCTTGAGCTTGTCCTTGTAGATCTCGCCGCCGATCAGCTCGCGATAGTACTCGTCGGTGAGGTTGGCGCGAGTGAGGAACGATTGGTAGGCGCCTTCGAAGACCTCGCCGGTCAAGGTCGGAACGGGCGTCGGGCTGGGGACTGGGGTCGCGGTAGCGCTCGCCGCGGGCGCGGCCGTCGGCTCGGCGCCGGGGGTGGCGGCTGGCGTCGAGGTCGGGGCCGGCTGGCTGAGGGCTTCCTGCTCGGCGATCGCCTGGCGGATGCGCGCGTCGATCTCTTCGTTCGACACGGCGATCCCACGTTCGGCGGCCTCGCGCAGGACCAGATGGTCCTCGACCATGCTGTCCAAGACCTGATCGGGGAGGCGCGAGCGCTGGAGGTTGAGCTGCGTAGCGGCCTGGGTGATGCCTTGCGCTTCGTAGAGGCGGGCCTGGGTATCGAGCGCCTGGTAGCGCGGCCGCACGCGCTCGAGCAGCTCAGAGAGGGTGATCGGCTCGCCGAAGACCGTCGCCGCCGGCTCGGCGGCCCGTGCGACGTTCTCGCGCCAGTAGCCGAACCCGAGGATACCGACAATCAGGGCAAGTAGGAGGGCGGCGCCGCCGATGATGACCTGGCGAACCCGGTTCTCG
>JACCZL010000300.1 GCA_013695975.1 Chloroflexota bacterium | reverse complement strand
CAAGCTCCGTCGGGCCGACCGCTCGGGCCCCGCGGACCTCGTTGCGATGCTCGCCCGCGACGGGGCGTCGGGTGGTGGCGACGGTCGCGTGGCCCGCCGCAGATGCGCGACGAAGTCGTCACCTTCTTGCTGACTGGAAGCGAGGCGCCCAGCCTGGCCCTGACCTGGACCTGGTACCTGCTCGCTCGACACCGCGACGTCGAGGCGACCCTGCACGCCGAGTTCAATCACGTGCTTGGGGGCCGCCTCCCCACGGTCGAAGACCTACCCAGACTGGAGTACACCCGCATGGTCTTCGCCGAAGCCATGCGACTCTACCCGCCGGTCTGGGTGTTGACCCGCCAGGCGATCAGGCCCGTCGACATCGGTCCATACACCCTGCCGGCCGGCTCGACGATCCTGGTCAGCCCCTGGGTCATGCACCACGATCCGCGCTACTATCCCGATCCGTTCCGCTTCGACCCCCAGCGCTGGACCCCCGAGCGGCAGGCGGCGCGACCGAAATTCTCCTACTTCCCGTTCGGCGGCGGCCACCAACGCTGCATCGGCGAGTCGTTCGCCTGGACCGAGGGCGTTCTGCTGTTGGCGACGCTTGCCCAGGGCTGGCAGCCGCGGCTCGTATCGAGCCGTCCGACGAAACCTCGACCGCGCGCGACGCTCCGCCCGGCGTCCGGCCTGCCGATGCGGCTCGAGCGGCGACAGCGGGATCAGAGCCTGGGTCAGACGCTGGCCGTGTCGACGTAAGGCGTCCGCCCATCGAGCCGGTCGTGGAAGAATCGCTCGTGCTCCCAGCACACGCTGTAGAGCCGGCTTCGGTAGGCGAGGTGGACGTAGCGACGCGCCTCTGCAAGCAGAGGGTCGTCTTCCACCAGGCCGACCACCAGGTGCGAATAGCCGCGACGCGCGGCGAGACTCCAGGTCTCGCGGAGAAGGGCCCGAAACACGCTCGGATCGTTCTCGGCGACACAGATGAAGCTGGCGTACGCGAGCGCGACCCGCTGGCCGGGCGCCGGCAGCGGGCGCGCGCCGGCCAGTCGCGCCCCGATGTCGTAGAACGGCCTGCCCCATTGGGTGAGGCCAGTATACGCCTGAACGACCGTCTGCTTGGAGCCGGAGCGATCCCATAGGCCAAGCATGCCGACCAGCTCGCCGCCGCGGCGGGCAAGGTGAAGGTCTTCGATCTCGAAGCCGAGCGTGCGGCGAGAGCCTGGCCCGAAGTCTTCCTCGGAGTAGACTGGGAAGAACTGTCGAGCCGCGCCGTGTCTACGGAGAAATCCGACGATTTCGGGCAGATCGGCCCTCGTGGCTGGGCTCACCCCGTGGCGCGAGCCCAGCGGCGGCTTGGGTCGTCGCAAGAGCAGGGCCAGACTGGTGAGACGCCCGATCTCCCGAAACGTCGGGAGGCTCGGGCGCGGGTGATCGACCAGGACTCCCCGCGCTTCGGCATTCTCGTCAGCGATCAGGGCCAGGTAGCCGCCCACCCGCCCGTCGGCGTGGAGGTCTCGCAGGCCGCGCAGAAACCGCCAGGCGAGCCAACGCCCACGGAACCTGGGGTCGACTCGCAGATCGGTGATGTAGCCGACCTCTTCAACCTGTCCGTTGACGAAGACCGGTCGGACGGCGCGAGCGGCTACCCCAACCACGCCTCCATCCGGTCGATGTCGCGCCACCAGGACCTGACATAACGGTCCCAGAGGCTCGCAGCTCGCGAAGTAGCTAGGCGAACGCTCGAACGTCAGCACGACTCGCCCAGGCACCGTGATGCTCGCAAGCAGCCGCTGAATCGCGGGGTCGTCGCTTGATGTGGCTCGTTCGACGACCAGCTCTCCAGGTGCCAGTCTCATCCTATGCTCCAAGCCCGGGCGACAGTCGTCGCGGGTTCGCAGGCGTCGGGCCACGTGTTCGGCCGGACACCTGCGAGCTCAGCCCGTACGATACGTCAGGACCACCTGCACGGTCTGTTCGGGGCGCTCGTCCACGAGGCGATAGGCGTCGGCGGCGTCCCCGAACGGGATCCGGTGGCTCACCAGCCGTTCGAGCGGCAGCTCACGCAGCAGGGTCAAAACCTCCGCGCTGCGCCGCGCTCGATCCCATCGCGGGAGCAGCGCCGGGTCTACCTGCCCGACCTGGGAGCTCCGCAGGCGGACCCGTCCACGATGGAAATGACTGCCCAGCTCGAGCGTTACGGGCTTGGCCCCGTACCATGAGCAGACCACGACCGTGCCGTGCTGCGCGACGACGTCGATGGTCGCCTGGAGCGCATCCGGATTGCCGCTCGCTTCGAACACCAGGTCGGCTCCGCGGCCCTCGGTCGCCTCCACGAGCTGCCCAGTCAGCTCAGGTCCCGGTGCGAGCGCCGCGTCCGCTCCCAGCTCGAGCGCGAGTGCCCGTCGGCGCTCGTACCCGTCGACGACGAGGACGCGGCCGGCGCCGCTCCGACGGGCCAGCATCCCGACCAGCAGGCCGACCACGCCCTGACCGAACACCACCACCCGCTCGCCGAGCCGCACCGGCTCGTCGAGCAGGGCGTTGAGTGCGGTCTCGAGGTTCGCGGCGAACAGGCCCCGTTCGGGCGGCACACCGTCGGGTAGGCGCCAGACCAGGTTGGCTGAAAGGACGTACTCCGTCTGGTGGGGATGAAGGGCGAAGACGAGATCGCCCCGCTCGACGCCGTGGACCTCCGAACCGGTGTCGATTACCCGCCCGACGCTCGCGTAGCCATACTTGATGGGGAAGCCGAAGTCGCCGGCCAGCGACGGCAGGTCGAGCCTGGCACCCTCCGACACCTGGCCGCGATAGACCAGCATCTCGGTGCCGTGACTGATGGCCGACGCCAGGGCCCGAACCCGCAGCTCGTCTGGACCGATCGGCGGCAGCGGCTCAGTGCGCAGCGCCACGCTACGCGGGGCGTCGAACCAGACGGCGGTCGCGCCACTCACGACGAGCGGGTCACCTGTCGGTCGCGGCCCGCGATCCGGTCGTATTCGCGGCGCGCAACGGGGCGGCGACCCGGCCGTCGAAGACGATGTCGTCTCCGAGCTGGCGCACCTCGACCTGTTCGAACCCCACAGCGTCGTCGAGGTGGAGGATCCCGAGGTCGCCCACCGCCTCGACGCCGGCGCCCACGAGCTTGGGAGCGATGCAGATCACCACGCGGTCGACCAGGCGCGCCTGGAGCAGCGAGGTTACGACCGCGGCTCCACCCTCGACCATGACACCGCGCACGCCCCGCTGCGAGAGTCGACCGAGCAGATCGGCAAGATCGATACGCCCATCCGATTGACTGCGCGTGAGGAGCACGCGGGCGCCCCGCCGTCGAATCGTGTCGACGCGATCCGACGGGGCCAGCTCCCCGACCGCGACCACAGTCAGCTCGGGCCGCTCAGCCAACAGGTGCGAATCGAGCGGCGTGCGGGCTGCGCTGTCGGCGACGATCCGCAACGGGTCGCGTCCGGCTACTAGCCGTACCGTCAGCCGCGGGTTGTCGCGCAGGACCGTGCCAATCCCGACCAGGACAGCATCGTGGGCCGCGCGCAGCTCGTGGGCAAGCGCCCGTGACGCCTCGCCGCTGATCCACTGAGAGTGGCCCGTTCGGGTGGCGATGCGTCCGTCGAGCGTCTGGGCGAGCTTGACCGTCACCCAGGGTCGCTCGACCCCCGCATCATTCGTCGTGCCCCCGGCGTCGCAGCCTGACATGACCGCCGCCCTCCTGGCGTCCTGTTGCGCCGTGACCCGTTCTGCCCGCCGAGTCCTCCGATGGGCCCGGTCCGGCGACCCCAACTATAGCCGTCTGAACGGCGATCGAGTTTCCCATGCAGTTGGACGGTTGACCGAGGGCGCCGCCGCGCGGTAGCGTTGAGGAGAAGCTAGAGGAGTGGAGCGCGTGGCGATTGCGAAGCGGACGATTCGTCTCAGGGTCAACGGGCAGGCGCGCGAGGGAGTCGCCGAGCCGCGGAAGCTGCTGTCCGACTTCATTCGCGAAGACCTCGGCCTGACCGGGACCCACGTCGGGTGCGAGCACGGCGTCTGTGGCGCCTGCACCGTCCTCCTCGACGGCGAGCCGGTCCGCTCGTGCCTGATGTTCGCGGTGCAGGTCGAAGGCCACGAGCTGCTCACGGTTGAGGGCCTCGCGCCCAGCCCCGATCAGCTCCACCCGATCCAGGAAGCCTTCTGGGAGTGCCACGGGCTCCAATGCGGCTTCTGCACGCCCGGCTTCCTGCTCACGATCAAGGCCTACCTCGAGGAGCATCCTAGCCCGACCGAGCGCGAGGTCCGCGAGGCGCTGTCGGGCAACCTCTGCCGCTGCACCGGGTATCAGAACATCGTCAAGGCCACCCTCCGAGCGGCCGAGATGCTGCAGGCGGACGCGACGGACAGGACCACGGCCAGCGTCGGCTGAGCGTGGCGATCCAAGCTCGGTCCATGGGGATGGCCCAGCGGCGGGTCGAGGATCCGCGCTTGCTGCGGGGGCGCGCCACCTATCTGGAAGACCTCAGGCCGCCCGGGCTCCTCCACGCTGCCTTCGTACGTAGCCCGCACGGGCATGCGCGAGTGCTCAGGGTCGACGTCGTCCCGGCTCTCGCGTCGCCAGGGGTGCGTCTGGCGCTGGCGGCCGCCGAGCTTGGTCTGTTCGTACAGCCACTGTCGACCCGCATCAGCACCCCCGGTTGCCGCCAGGTCGATCGGCCGCACCTGGCGGGCGATCGGGTCCGCTTCGTCGGCGAGCCGGTCGCGCTGGTGGTAGCCGACGACGTCTACCTCGCGCGCGACGCGGCCGAGCTCGTCCAGGTGGCGTACGACCCGCTCCCGGC
>JACCZL010000267.1 GCA_013695975.1 Chloroflexota bacterium | reverse complement strand
CGCTCCGGCACTGAAGTGGATCCGGTATTCATGCTTGCTCCTCCACTCGCTCAGGGTACCAGGCGATAGAACCGCCAGAAGTCGTTCTCGATCGGCAGGACCTCGACGGCTCGGAATCCGGCCTCGGCGGCGTAGCGGCGCAGCGTCGGCGGGCGCATCACGGTGCCGGTGCCGGCCGAGGGCGAGTCGGCCATGCCCACGGCCAGGCAGTGCAGGACGCTGAAGCCGTAGTTGAGACGTTCGATGTCGTCGCCAGGGGCCGTGAACTGGTCGCCCACCCGCTCGTCGGCGACCATCACGACACCCCCGTCGGCTACCAGGTCGCGCATCTTGCGGAGTGCCTCGACCGGCTGGGCCATGTCGTGGATCGTCTCGAAGGCCGTCACCAGGTTGTAGCCGCCCGCCAGCCCGGGGTAGGCCGCGTCGCGGACCGCGAAGGTCACCCGCTCGGTCAGGCCGGCCGTGACGGCGTTGGCCCGAGCCAGGCTGATCGAGGCCTCGTCCGAGTCGAATCCATGCACCTGCGCCTTCGGGTAGGCCCGCGCGATGCCGATGCTCGACCAGCCGGCCCCGCAGCCGACGTCGGCCACGCGGGCTGGCGGGTCGGCCTGGAGCCGGGCGTGCAGGTCCGGGACGGCCGGCAGCCAGGCGGTGCCCATCAGGTTGAGAAACATCGGCCGGTTCATCTCGGCGATCCCTTCGAGCGTGTCCGGCCCATAGTCCGGGTAGGGCACGCCGCCTCCTTCGCGGAAGGCCCGCAGTAGGGCCGGCAGCGGCCTGGTGGCCCCGACCGCCAGGCGCAGCAGCCCCCCAAGCCAATTCAGGCTGTCGCGCTCCAGCAGCACCTCGCGGTGGCCGGCCGGTAGGCGATATCGGCGGGCCGTCGCGTCGAGCTGCGCGTCCTCGACCTCGAGGATGCCGGTCGCGGCCTGTTGCTCGAGCCACTCGCGGACGTACCGCTCATGCGTTCCGGTCGCCGCGGCCAGCTCGGACGACGTCGCCGAGCTACGGTCGGCGAGCGCCTGGTAGAGCCCGAGGCGGTCGCCGACGTAGATCGAGAAGACGTCCAGTGTCCCGATGGCGGCCTCGAAGAGCCGCCCGACCAGGGCGTCCCTCCGCTCGGTGTCGGGGTTGGTCATTGCCGATGTGCTCATATCCATACTCCTTCCACTATCTCGAGCCGCGGCGGATTGGGATTAGCGTCGCGGCCTGGTCTCTGCCCACCACTATAGGCGTGCCCCGACGCGCCGCCATCGGGGAGGAGCACGGAGGTTCCGCGGTCGCGGTACGGAGATCTCGGCGGATCGTGGCCGGCAGCACGGAGCGCGGGTACTCGTTATCTTGCCGGCCGCCCCTCGCTTATCCGGGCAGCTCGCTGAGATACTCGTGCACGAGTCGGATAGCGGTGGCGCCCTCGCCGACGGCCGAGGCCACGCGCTTGACCGACCGGGAGCGCACGTCGCCGGCGGCGAAGACGCCGGGGACGCTGGTCTCCAGGAAGAGTGGGGGGCGCTGGAGTGGCCAACAGGACGGCGGCCGGCCGTCCCGGACCAGGTCGCGGCCGGTGAGGAGGTAGCCCGTGGCGTCGCGCTCGACGCTGTCGGGCAGCCAGGCGGTGTGGGGCTCTCCACCGATGAGGACGAACAGCGCCGCGGCGGGAACGGTCTCGGTCGTGCCCTCCCCTCGGTCGCGGATCGTGACGGCCTCCAGGCGCTCCTCGCCGTGCCCGTCGATCACCTCCGCGCCCAGGCGGACGGCGATGTTCGGCGTGGCCTCGATCTCCTGGATCAGGTAGTCAGACATCGTCCTGCTCAGCCTGTCGCCGCGGGCCAGGATCGTCGCCCTCGCAGCGTACTTGGCGAGGTGGACGGCCGTCTGCCCGGCCGAGTTGCCGGCGCCCACGACGAAGACGTCCTGGCCCTGCATGGCCCGGGCCTCGCTGGCCGCGGCACCGTAGAACACGCCCGCGCCGACGAGGGCCTCGAGGCGCGGGACCTCCAGGCGCCGCCAGGCGATGCCGGCAGCGATGATCACGGCCCTGGCGGCGACCTCGCTCCCGTCGGAGACGCGGAGGATCGGATTGCCGTCGCGAACGCAGAGTCCGGTCGCCGCCTGACCATAGACCAGGTCGGCGCCGAACAGCCAGGCCTGCTCGCAGGCGCTGTAGGCCAGGTGAGCGCCACTGATCCCGTGCGGGAAGCCAGGATAGTTGCGGATCAGAGAGCTGCTCCCGGCCTGGCCGCCGGGCCCGTCCGGGTCCACCAGCAACGTCTGCAACCCTTCCGACGCCGCGTAGACCGCCGCGGCCAGACCAGCCGGGCCGGCCCCGACGATGGCGACATCGCAGGCCTGGGCGTCGTTGCGCGTCTTGACGCCGAGCGCCTGCAGGATCTCGGCATGGGATGGGTCGACGAGCACCCGCCCGTCGTGACGCACCACGACGGGCAGACGCGAGCCGTCCTGGCCGACCTCCCGCAGCAGCCGGTGACCGGCGTCGGAGTCCTCGGCGTAGAAGGCGTAGGGCAGGCCGAGGCGCGCGAGCTGGTCCCGCAGCTCGTGTGAGCGCGTGCCCCAGGGCGGCCCGACGATGCGGAAGAGCGTGGAGACCGGTTCCTGGGACGTGGCCCACTCGGCCAGGAACTCGCCGACCGCCGGGTACAGGCTCACTTCCGGCAGCCACGGCTTGGTCAGGTGGTAGTCGATCTGGCCGAGGGTCATCGCTTGCACGACGGGGTTCGCGTCCGTGTAGTCGCGGTCGACCAGGAGGACCCGCTTGGCCAATGGGTGTAGCCGGTGGGCCCGCGCGAGGAAATCGACTCCGGACATGTCGGGCATTCGCTGGTCGACGAGGAGGACGGCGACCCCCTCCGACCGCGCTGCCAGTTCCCGCAGCGCCACCAGCCCCGCGGCCGCGGAGCGCTGGCGGACGATCCGGCAGTCGCCCCCGAAACGTCTGGAGAGATCGCCTGCGAGCGCCTCCAGCGCGGGGCCTTCGTCGTCGAGCACGAACAGGATCGGCTTACTCATGTGCGCATCTCCCTTGTATTGCAGGTCCACCGTCGGCCGGCCGGTCGCCTCGGCCCGGCTGTCTCAGGGGTCACTTCACGCCCTGGGCCAGCCGGGCTGAGGATCGCAGGCGTCGGTAGGTGGCTGCTCCGGCGGCACCATCGCGCCGCGCCGGAGACTGGTCACGGCGCATCTTGAGCACCGCCGTAAGCTTACCTCTCCCCCAGTATAGGCGCGAGCCGGCGCGCCGACATCGTGGGCGGACACGGAGCTCCTGCGCAGGTGGTGGGGACGGCCATGCAGCGGCGCCGAGCAGCATCGCCAGCGCCAGCGCGGTCAGTCCTGTGCGGACGAGTGTGCGGTTCATCGTGTCGCTCCTTGTGGACCAGTGATCGACGGTGAGCAGCCAGGCTGTCGGGTTCCCGGGTAGCCCGTCGTGTGGGCGCTCGTCGCCGTCGGCACCAGTCTCGCACGGTGCGGAAGGGCCGGCATCGTGGACCAGCACGGAGGTTCCACGGAGACAGCACGGAGATCTCCGCGGATCTCGGCGAGTGGTACGGAGGCTTAGTTGCCGTGAGTCCCCGGCGGGTTTACAGTCAGGCTGTGCAGCCGAGCAGTCGATCGGGAGAAGGGTTTCGGTGTCCGTAGCAGCGGCGCGGCGACACAACCTGCCCGCCCAGCTCACCAGCTTCGTCGGCCGGGAGCGGGACACTGCTGAGGTCGCGCGCCTACTCTCCACGGCCCGGCTCGTCACGCTCACGGGGGCTGGCGGGATCGGCAAGACGCGCCTGGCGCTGGAGGTGGCGGCCACGACATTGGCCCGCTTCGGCGACGGCGTCTGGCTCGCGGAATTGGCTCCGCTGACGGACCAGCGACTGGTCGCCGCCACGGTCCTCGCTGCCCTCGGGGCGCGCGAGGAACCGGATCGCCCGCCGCTCGCGACCCTGGTCGACCTGCTGAAGGGCAAGCAGCTCCTCCTGGTGCTCGATAACTGCGAGCACCTGGTTTCCGCCTGTGCCGGCGTCGCCGAGGCGCTCCTCCGCGACTGCCCGCGGCTCCGGATCCTGGCCACCAGCCGCCACGTGCTGGCAGTCGCGGGGGAGGTCGGCTGGCACGTCCCCTCGCTCGCCTCGCCCGACCCTGACCGTCTGCTGTCGCCCGAGCAGCTTGCAGACTGCGAGGCGGTGTGGCTGTTCGTGGAGCGTGCCCGCGCCGCCTGGCCGGCCTTCACCCTCTCCGATCGTAACGCGGCCGGCGTGGCCCAGATCTGCCGACAATTGGACGGCGTGCCCCTGGCCCTGGAGCTAGCGGCACCCTGGGTGAAGGCGCTCACCGTGGGGCAGATCGTGGAGCGGCTGGGTGACTGCTTCGCCCTGCTGACCCGCGCGAGCACTACGGCTCCGCCCCGGCAGCAGGCGCTGCGGGCGACCATGGATTGGAGCCATGCGCTCCTCTCGGA
>JACCZL010000245.1 GCA_013695975.1 Chloroflexota bacterium | reverse complement strand
GATCAAACGGGCAGGCCGCTCGAGAACGACGGGCTCGCGAGCACGACCAAACTGGTCGTGTCGGCGAGCGCTCCAGCTATCAGACGGGCGCCGACAACGAGCGCCTCGGGAAGGGATCCCACAATGCTCAGACTCCTCGCAGCGGTCGGCGCCGTCCTCACCCTCTTCGTCGGCGTCGCCGGCGCCAGCGCCGCCGAGCCGATCAAGCTCGGCATCACCCCGGTCGGCGTGGAGGGCAGCTACTTTACCCTGACCATGTCGCCGGGCGAGAGCCGCGACCTGACGGTCCAGCTCGCCAACGCCGGCTCGGAGACGGTCCGCACCCGCACCTACCCGGCCGATGCTTACACGATCATCAACGGCGGTTTCGGCGCCAAGCTCGATGAGGAACCGACGAGCGGAGTGACGACCTGGCTGAGCTACCCGGCCGCGACACTCGAGCTGGCAGCCAGGACCGCTACCGATCGCGCGTTCGTCGTCAAGGTCCCGGCCGACGCGAAGCCGGGCGAGTACATCACCAGCCTGGTCATCCAGAACGCCGACCCGGTGGCGGGCGCGACCGAGGAGGGCAGCGGGAGCATCGCCTTTAGGCAGGTAATCCGCCAGGTCATCGCCGTGGCGATCACCGTCCCCGGCCCGAGGACGCCGGCCCTGCGGTTCGGCGGCGCGACCCACCGGACGGTCGCCGAGAACTCGAGCGTCGCCGTCGCGGTGCAGAACACCGGCAACGTCCGGCTCAAGCCGGCCGGGGAATTCGTGGTGAACGAGGCGGCCGGTAAAGAGCTGAGCCGCGTCCCGATCGAGATGGACTCTTTCTATGCCGGGACCGAGACGTTCGTCGAGCTGCCGTTCGGGCAGCGCCTCAACCCGGGCGACTACACCGCCTCCCTGGCCCTCGCGGACGAGTTCGGGAAGGTCTCCGCCGCTTCCGGCCCGCTTGCGTTCAGCGTACCGTGGCCCGAAGCGGACACCATCCCCCAGCCGATCGGCGCCGGCTCGACGGTGGCAGCGGTCGATCAGGCGGCTTCCACTCCCGCTCCGGCCGCCTCGCCCTGGTTCGTGGCCCTGGCCGCGGGCGCCGGCGCAATGCTCGCCGTGATGCTAAGCGCCCTCGGGTTCTTCGTCTGGCGAACGGCGCGCCGTCGGGCCGCCCGGCCGAGCTAACCCGAATCATTCTCCGGGCGTGGAAGCCGGCGTCCGTAGGCGGGGGGCTTGTCCCCCCGCTCACTCGGAAGGCGGGGGACAAGCCCCCGCCCTTCGGGCGTCCGTCGGCGAGGCGCCGGCGAATAATCTGGGCAAATGGTCGGGATGATCAGCATTCCGTCCCTCTACGCCTTCCAACAGCGTTATTCCAGTGAACGGTGCTGGGGTGAAGGGCATGCCGTCGGCTGACGGCGGCCCCGGCCCTGCTCGACGCGCGGGCATCCCTGTAGCAAGCGTGCACCACGAGGAGCGTGACCGGTGCGAGACTTCAGGATTGACACTTTGCGGTGGGCCGTTGGCGTGTTTTGCGCCGTGATCGGGGCACTGATGCTCGTTGCTCCGCACCAGTTCGCAGCCCCTTCGTATGCCCCTCTGCGGCCGTACCTGCCGTGGTGGGGGGCTGCCTTCCTGCTGGCCGGGGCTGCGCTCGTGGATGTTGCCGCGGTGGCCCGCCCGAGGCCGCAGGCCATTGCCGCGCACCTCCTCGGAGGCGCCATAATCCTGGCGTTGGCCTACGGCTTCGCCGTCACCGGCGTCTGGACCGGCACCTCCAACTACACGGTCCTGGGACTGGGGACAGTGCTCGCGGCGCTCCTGACGGGCGTTCCGCAACATTCACGGCCTCAGTATTCCCGCGACCTGTTCGCCCTGCTGATGGGAGTGGGCGGTGCCCTGACCGGCCTGGTCATGCTCGTCTTCCCCGAGCAGTTCAGCGCATCGCTCTATGATCTCGCTCGCCCGCATCTGCCGTGGTACGGCGCGGCGTTCCTGGGGGGCGGGCTCGCGCTCGCCTGGAGCCAGGTCCACGCCGGCGCCTCCCGAGTGGCATCCGCATTGGCGCATCTGCTGGTAGCCGGCGTGTTCTTCGCGTTCCTCGTGGTCGTGGCGCTGCCCTTTAACATCTGGACTGGGATCACCTACTACGGCGGCTTCGGCACGGCACTCGCGCTACTACCCTGGCTGGGTCACCGCTTGCACCTCGTCGACCAATTGTCCCTGCGGACCCGGCTCGCCCTGGTGTTGGTCGCCACCGCTGCCTTCCCGGTCATCCTGACGGTGGCGCTGGATGCCGGTCGAGAGGAGCGCGAGGTCACGGCGCAGGCACTGGCCCTGCAGCAGGGCCTGGCCACGGCGCTTGCCCACGATGTCGACGACTACGTCGGCCTTCACCGGGCGGCCGTGGCCGCGTTGGCTGCGCAGCCCGGCCTTTTGAGCATGGGCCCTGACGCGCAGCGGGCGGCGCTGCGGAGCCTCGGCATCGCCTATCCCGATGTCGTCGCCTTCTCCATCTTCGACGCCGCTGGCACCCCGGTTGCCCGCAGCGACCACCGCCCGCTCACGGTCCTGAGCCAGGCCGTGCTGGGCGAAGTTCATCGCAGCGGTGGGCCGGTGCTCGTCATCCTGATTTCGCCGATCATCCATCGCCCGGTGTTTGCCTTCGCGGCACCGATCTATGATCCTGATCGAAGCCTCGCCGGAGTGGCAACGGGCGTGCTCGAATCAACCAGGCTGTCAGAGCTCCTCGCACTTGCAACCGCCGGCAGCGCCGAGCAAGCCTATCTGGTCGACGGGGGCGGTCGGGCGATCGCACATCCGGACGCTTCGCTGGTCGAGTCCTTCGCGGAACTCTCCACGACTCCACCAGTCGCCGCGCTGCTGGCGGCGGGGAACGATCCGGGCTCGCTCCAGTACACGGCAGGACCCGCCGAGCGCCTGGCGGGCTATGCCCGCGTGCCGAAACTGGGGTGGGGCGTGCTGGTGGAGCACCCGGCCGCCGCTGCGCTGGCGAGCGCTCGCGCCGGGCGCGATCGGTCCTTCGGGATCCTGGTGTTCGTTATTGGCGGTGCCGCGATCCTCGGGGTGCTCGTGGCGGGCTGGCTCACAGCGCCGCTCGCGGTCGTGGCCCGTGCAGTCGATCAGCTCGGGACCGGCGGAGCGGCGGTCCCATTGCCGCGGAGCCAGGTAGCAGAGATTGCTCGACTGTCGACAGGCTTCAGCGAGATGCGTGACCGTCTGGCGGCCCGCACGGCCGAGCGCGAGCGGGCCGACGAGGCGCTGCGGGAGAGCGAGGACCGCTTCCGGAGGCTGATCCACGATGTCCCCGTCGGCGTCCTCCTGCAGGGACCGAACGCTGAGATCCTGGTGAGTAATCAGGCCGCGGGTGAGCTGCTTGGGGTGACCGAAAGCCAGTTGCAGGGGGGGAACTGGCTCGACTCCGACCAGGACGTGGTCCACGAAGACGGTACGCCGTTCCCTGCCGAGCTGCACCCGGTGCCGCGGGCGATCGCCACCCGCCAACCAGTGCGGAACGTGGTCATGGGCATCTATCGTCCGACGACCTGTGACCGGGCCTGGCTGTTGGTCAATGCCGAGCCCCAACTCGCCCCCGACGGGAGTGTCCGGCAGGTCCTCTGCGCCTTCAGCGACATCACCGAGCGTCGGGCGGTGGAGCGGATCAAGGACGAGTTTGTCTCGACGCTCAGCCACGAGCTGCGCACGCCGATGAACGGCGTCATTGGCATGACCGAGCTGCTCCTCGACACCGACCTGACCCCGCGGCAGCGCGAGTACGCCCAGGCGGTCGAGCGCTCCGGGGAGACCCTGCTCGGGCTGATCAACGACATCCTGGACTTCTCGAAGATCCAGGCCGGCAAGCTGGAGCTAGAAGCGATCGACCTCGACGTCCGCGAAGTCGTCGAAGACGTCGCCACCCTTCTGGCCGAGCAGGCCCACGGCAAGGAGATCGAGCTCGCCTCGCTCGTCCACCGCGATGTGCCGGCCGGCCTACGCGGTGACCCGGGCCGCCTGCGCCAGGTCCTCACCAACCTCGTCGGCAACGCCGTCAAGTTCACCGCGCGGGGTGAAGTGGTGGTGCGCGCCCGTCTCGCCGAGGAAACGCTAGAGGGGGCGGTGGTTTACTTCGAGGTCGCCGACACCGGCATCGGGATCGACGCCGAGGTGCGGAGGCGGCTGTTCCAGCCGTTTTCGCAGGCGGACAGCTCGACCACCCGGAACTACGGCGGCACGGGCCTCGGGCTGACTATCTGCAAGCGGTTGGTCGAGCTGATGGGCGGCGAGATCGGGATCGAAAGCGAGTCGGGGCGGGGGAGCACGTTCTGGTTCACCGCGCGGTTCATGAAGGCGGAGCGGCGGGCCGTCGCCGCCCCGATCGCGCGCAGCGACTTGCGCGGCCTGCGCGTGCTCGTCGTGGACGACAACGCTACCAACCGGACGATCGTCGAGGAGCAGCTCGCCGCCTGGGACATGGTCAGCGCCAGCGCCGAGGGGGGCCCGCGCGCCCTCGAGCTGCTCCGCGCGTCCGCGGCCAACGGGACGCCCCAAGACCTGGCGATCCTGGACATGCAGATGCCGGGCATGGATGGGGTGGAGCTGGCGCGGACGATCGTGGCTGACCCCGCGATCGCCGCCACTCGGCTGGTCCTGCTGACCTCGTTGGGACGCGACCGGCAGCCCGAGCAGACGCACGCCGCGGGAATCGCGGCGGCGTTGACCAAGCCGATCCGTCAGTCCCAGCTCTTCGACACCCTGGCGCGGGTCATGGCCGAGCCCGCCGGGCGGGAATTGATCGAGACGGATGCCGTTATGCCATCCACCCCGCACCCAGTGCTCGCGGATGCCGGCCTTCCGATCCTGGTCGCGGAGGACTCGGCCGTCAACCGCCTGGTGGCGCTCGGGATGCTGGAGAAGCTGGGCTACCGCGCCGACACGGTCGAGAATGGGCGGGAGGCGCTCGAGGCGCTCGGCCGTCGATCCTATGCGGCGGTGCTGATGGATTACCAGATGCCTGAGCTGGACGGCGTCGAGGCGACGGCCGAGATCCGCCGCCGCGAGGGAGCCGGGCGACGAACGCCGATCATCGCCATGACCGCCCATGCCATGGCGGGCGCCCGCGAACGCTGCCTGGCGGCCGGGATGGACGAGTACCTCGCCAAGCCGATCCGGGTCGCCGACCTTGACGTGGCCTTGCGCCGATGGGCCCCCCACCCGGCGCCGACAGAGCCGACCCCGGAGTCCGCTAGCAACGGCCACGGGGTCGATAACAACGGGCACCGCGCGAGCGTCGTCATCGACCAGGGTGCGCTGGCCGAGCTGCGCAAATTCCAGAAGCCGGGTGGACCCGACCTCGTCGGGCAGTCCATCACCGCGTTCCTCGAGGACGCGCCACGCCACCTGGTGATGCTGAGCGAGGCCGTCGAGCGCGATGACTCGCAGGCCCTGGCAAGGGCGGCGCACAGCCTGAAGGGGGATGCCGGCGCGCTCGGCGCGCGCGAGGTCCAGGCCCTCTCGGCCGAGCTCGAGCAGCTCGGGCGCGCCGGCACGACCGCCGGGAGCGGGGCGCTTGCCGAGACCCTCGATCGGGCCTGGGGGCGGGCCGAAGCGGCGCTCGGGACGATCCGAGCGGGAGCGACGACATGAAGATCCTGATCGCGGAAGACAGCACCTTGTATCGGATGATGATCCAGAGCGTGGTCGAAGAGCTCGGTCACGAGTACCTGCTCGCGTCCGACGGGCAAGAGGCCTGGGAGGTCTTCCAGGAGTTCGGCGCCGACGTGATCATCAGCGACTGGATCATGCCGAGGCTCGACGGTCCGTCGCTGTGCCGACGTGTCCGGGCCCATGGCGGGGGCCGCTACACCTACTTCATCCTCCTGACGTCGCGCGAGGAAAAGGAAGACTTCCTGGCCGGCATGCAGGCTGGCGCCGACGATTACCTGACCAAGCCGCTCGACCGCGACAATCTCGAGGTTCGCTTGATCGCAGCATCGCGGGTCACCTCGCTGCACCAGCAGTTGAGCGACAGGAACGCCGAGATGGAGCGGCTGAACGGGGCCCTATTCGACAGCGCGCGGACCGATCCGCTGACGCAGCTCGGCAACCGGCTCCGACAGTGGGAGGACCTGGAGGTGCTCCAGGGACGGGTCGCCCGCTACGGCCACAGCTACTGCGTGGCGCTGTGCGACATCGACCACTTCAAAGCCTACAACGATCAGTACGGCCACCTGGCCGGGGACCGAGCGCTGCGGGTGGTCGCGCAGGTACTGGCGGGGCAGGGTCGGAGCGGCGACGCGGCCTATCGCTACGGCGGGGAAGAGTTCCTGCTCATCCTGCCGGAGCAGTCGCTCGAGATGGCGATGGTCGGCGTCAACCGGGTGCGTCTGGCGGTCGAGGATCTGGCGATCCCGCACGCTGCGAATGAGCCCTTCGGCGTGGTGACACTCAGCGCTGGCATCGCCGCCTTTCGACCGGACGACGGCCCCGGTAGTGACGCGTTGCTGGCTCGAGTCGATGCCGCGCTCTATTGCGCCAAGCGAGCGGGGCGCAACCAGGTGTCGATTCACGAGCCAGCGCTTGAGCCCGCGCGCTGAGAATCTTTTTTCTCCGCCCTCCGAGCCCTCGCCGCGCTCGAGGGTAGACAGGTGAAGCCCGCTCATGACTGCTCCAAAGGCCCACGGTGCTGGTCAGGTTCTCCTCCAGGTGGTGTACCACCCGGTGGCGCGGATGATCTCCGTACGTTGTGTACATCGCGCCCACCTCTTAGGGCACGGGCTTCACCCAGTTGTCGGGAGCAGGATCCACCTGAATGTCGGGGACAATTCGGAGGATCACGCGGCATTGCGGGGTGATGTAGTGATCGGCGGGCTCGTCTTTCCGCGCCGTTCGGAAGTATCTCACCGAAGCCGGGCTTCTCTCGGAAGGTGTCGCGCCAGTCGGCGGATCTCCACGTGCCGGTAGTTGCGTCCCGCTTCGGGCAGCAGCGGACGCAGGGATGGAAACCGGGCCTGCTAGAGCGGCTGGTAAGTCAGCCCGGCAACTCGCGAGGAAGTTGGCACAAGATGAGGGATCGATGATGACACAAAAGAGTTATTATGCTATCCTGGTACAGCCGTGGTGACGCGGGCGCTTCGCGGGCAGGATCTCCCGAAGGCCACGAGCAGCTCTACCGCGTCGTCTGCTTGTCGACGCGTCAACTCGGTCAACGTCGTGTGGGGGGCTGCGTTATGATCGCACGGGATAGCATGGGGACCTCTCCCCAGACGGTCTCGGGAGGGGTTCCCGGGCTCCGGTATCGGCGGCTGTTCGAAGCGGTGCGTGACGGCATACTGATTCTCGACATCACGAGCAAACAGATCGTCGATGCAAATCCGTACATCCGTGAGCTGCTGGGCTACACGCTTGATGAGATCCTCGGCAAAGAGATCTGGGAGATCGGCCTCCTCAAGGACCAGGCGGCAAGCCAGCGAGCGTATGCCGAGCTCGAAGCGCACGGGTTCATCCGGTACGAGGATCTGCCGCTCGAATCCAAGGACGGCGAGCGTCGGGAGGTCGAGTTCGTCAGCAACGTCTACGATGAAGGTGAACACGGCGTCATCCAATGCAATATTCGCGATATCACCGAGCGGAAGCTGGCCGAGGCGCGGCGCGACCAACGACTGGTCCAGACCGAGAAGCTGCGACTGTTGGGAGAGCTGGCGCGGGGTGTTGCGCACAACCTCAATCAATCACTGGGGCTGATCAGTGGATACAGCGACGTGGCGCTCGCCGCGCTGACCGGGCCGACCGTGGATCGGGAAGCGCTGCGGAGCAGCCTCGAGATCATGGCCCAGGCCGCGACGGATGGTGGTCAGACAGTTGGCCGGCTGCTGACGTTCGCGCGCGGCCATCCTGATGGCCCACCGGAAGAGATTTCGCTCGCTGGGCTGCTGTCTCAGGTGGGGCAACTGACGGCACCGCGCTGGCGGGATGATCCCCAGCAAGAAGGCTGCTCGATCACGCTCCGCGTCGAGGTCGAGGTCGACACGGTCATCTGGGGCTGGCCCGCGAGTATACGGGAAGCCCTCGTCAACCTTGTCTTCAACGCCGTCGATGCCCTTCCGCGGGGGGGTGCGATCCGCCTCGGAGCGTGTCGGCAGGGCCAGGAGGTCGTCGTGGAGGTGGCGGATACGGGCATCGGGATCCCGCCCGAGGTGCAGTCCAGGATCTTTGAGCCACTCTTCACGACGAAGGGGGTGTACGGCACTGGACTTGGATTGACGCAGGTACGCAGCATGGTCGAGCATCACGGTGGTCGCGTTTCGGTGGACTCAACGCCCGGGCAGGGCTCCACCTTCCGACTGGCTTTCCCTCCCATGGCCCGTGGCACCGGCCAGAACGGATCACGGCACGACCGGCCACGCGCCCGTGGCCTGCGCATCATCGTGGTCGACGACGAGCCGGCGCTGGCAACGTTGATCGCCCGTATGCTCGGCCTCGACGGACACTCGGTGGTCTCGGTGCATTCTGGAACTGCCGCTCTCGATCGCCTCGGTATGGAGTCCTTCGATCTGATGATCTCAGACATGGGGATGCCCGGCATGAACGGTTGGGAGCTGATCAGCCACGTCCGAGCCCGTTTTCCGTCGATCCCGATCATCCTAGCCAGCGGGTGGGGATCGCAGGTCACCGCCGAAGAAGCGCGGACGCGCGGCGTCCATGCGGTGATGGCGAAGCCGTACCGGATAGTGGATCTTCAGCGGGCCATCGCCACACTCGACGCATCACTTGCGTGACTCCTGAGTCCCGAGACCGATACCGCCCGCCGCCGCGGCACGACTTGTCGTCGGGGGTCCTCATTTCGTCAGGCCGCTTTGATCGGCAGGCGAGAATAGATGCGTGGTGGGGCTACGCTGCGTGCACGATAGCGTGGGCTTCAGGCAACAGGCGGCGCCCCTCACGGAGGAGCTCCACCATGGCCTCGGCGGACAATGGCCGGCTCGCGAGATAGCCTTGCACCTCGTCGCACCCTAACGACCGGAGGACGGCCAGCTCCTCCTCGGACTCGACTCCCTCGGCGATGACTTCCAGTCTCAGGTCATGCGCCAGGGTGATCACCGTCCGGACAATTGCCGCGTCGGTTGGGTGGGCGTCGAGATCCCGGACGAAGGACGTGTCGATCTTCAGGGTTTGGATTGGGAAGCGCTTGAGGTAGCTCAGGGATGAGTAACCGGTGCCGAAGTCGTCGATCGAGAGCTGCACCCCAGTCCCTCTCAGCTCATGCAAGGTCGCGATGGTCTCCTCCGCATCGCCCATGACGATGCTCTCGGTCAGCTCTAGCTCCAGGCCATGCGGGTCGAGACCCGTTTCCTCGAGGGTCCGCGCGATCGTCGCGCTCAAGTAGCCCTGCTTGAACTGGCGAGCCGAGAGATTCACAGCGACACGGATCGCCGGGAGGCCGTCATCGCGCCAGGCTCGGGCCTGCGCGCAGGCGGTGCGCAGCACCCATTCGCCAATCGGGACGATGATCCCCGTCTCCTCCGCGAGCGGGATGAACTCCCCAGGAGGCACGAGGCCGCGGCGGGGGTGCTGCCAGCGCACGAGCGCCTCGGCGCCGGTGATCTCGCCCGTCTCCAGCGACACGATCGGCTGGTAGTGGACCCGAAGCTCATCGCGGTCGATGGCACGCCGCAGGTCCGTCTCGAGATGCAGGAGCGCCACGTTCTGGCGATACATGGCTCGATCGAACACCTCATGCCGTGCCTTGCCGAGCGCCTTCGCGCGGTACAACGCCGTATCGGCGTCACGCAGAATCTCCTCCGGGCGATCGTACTCCGTCGAGCTCAGGGCCACGCCGATACTCGCCGAGGTGAAGACTTCGCGCTCACCCAGCTTGAACGGCAACACCAGCGTCGCCTGGATCCGATCGGCCACCCGAGCTGCCTCGGCGAGATCTTCGACCCCGTCGAGGAGGACCGCGAACTCGTCCCCGCCGAGGCGCGCCAACGTGTCGCCGGGGCGCAAGCCGGCCTCCAGCCTGGGAGCGATCTGCGTCAGCAACTGGTCGCCGGCCATGTGGCCGAGGCTGTCGTTGACGACCTTGAATCGATCGAGATCCAGGAAGAGCACGGCAAACGAATAATCGTCGCGTCGCTTCACCCGCCGAAGCGCCTGTCCGAGTCGGTCCATGAACAGGGCTCGATTCGGCAGCCCGGTCAGCCCATCGTGGAGTGCATCGTGGAGCAAGCGCGCCTCCGCGCGCTTGCGTTCGGTGACATCCTGCTGTGTGGCGACGAAATGGGTGATCTGCCCGGCTTCAGTCCTGATCGGGGCGACCCGCCATTCCAGGTAGAACTCGGTACCGTCCTTGCGGTAGTTGATAGCCTCCCCATGGAACGGTTCTCCCCGAGTCAGGCTCTGGCGTAACCGATCGAGTACTGCACGATCGGTCTTGGGCCCCTGCAGAATGCGGGGAGACCTACCGACGGCCTCTTCGGCGGGATAGCCTGTCATTCTCGTGAAGGCCGGGTTCACGGAGACGATCAGGGGCCCTGGCTGGTCGAGATCAGCCGTGGTGACCATGATGGCTTCGTCCGCCTCCCGCACAGCACTGCCGAACAGACGTAGCATCTCCTCCGTGCGCTTGCGGTCGGTAATGTCTCGGAGGTATCCCGTGAACATCGGGGGGCCGTCGGTGAGAATGCGAGTCACGGCCAGCTCAACGGGAAACTCGGTACCATCGGCGCGCATCGCCGTCATCTCGATCCGCTCGCCGAGGATATGACTTTCGCCTGTGGCGAGATACCGCGCCATCCCCTGGCGGTGCGCCTCGCGCAAGCTCGGTGGGACGATCAGCTCGGCCATCGCCATGCCCAGCGCTTGGCCGCGACTGTAGCCGAACGTCCTCTCGGCCGCCGGATTGAATTCGATAACTCGCCCCTCGTGATCGATCGTGACGATGCAGTCGAGCGCCGTCTCCAGGATCGCCCCCTTGCGGGCCTCGCTCTGGCGCACGGCCTCCTCTGCCCGCTTGCGCTCGGTGATGTCGCGGGCGATGCCCTGGATGCCGACGGGAATGCCATCGCGGCACATCAGGCGGCTGCTGACCTCGACCGGCACGTGTCGACCGTCCCGGGAGAGGATTGCCAACTCATAGATGGTGATCGCTTCTCCATCGTCGCCGGCCACCTTGGCCTCGATCATCCGCCGGGCTGACTCAAGACATTCCGGGGCGATCACGGTGGCGATGTTCATGCCGAGAACCTCATCGCGCGGGTAGCCGGAGACCCGTTCGGCGACCTTATTGAGCGAGGTAAAGTTGCCCGCGAGGTCATGGGTGTAGAGGATGTCGCTGGCATTGTCGAAGAGCTCTCGATAGCGCTCCTCGCTGAGTCGCAGGGCCTGTTCCGCCCGCTGCCGCTCGACTGTGCGGGCGGCCAGGCGGTCCCGCATCTCGCCGAAGACGGCCGACAAGTGCGCGACCTCGGTGACGCCGTTGCGCGGCAATGGAGCCGTGACCTTGCCCGCGCCGAGCTCGTCGACGGCGTGGCTCAGGGCATGGAGCGGCGCGGCCAACCGGCCTGCCGCGATCGCCCCGAGAGCTGCTGCTGCGCCGATGACCAGCAGCAGCATCCCGAAGGCCGCGTCACGCCCGGCGCGCACACTGGCCAGGGCGTCGGAGGCCGGACGCTCCACTACCACGCCCCAGCCCAAGCCGGAGACGCGGGCATAGCCGGCAAGCTGCTCGCCGGCTCCCGCGTCGTAGCGGGTCGACCCCCGGGCGTCATCCGTGGCCAGCAGGGCGGCGACCGATGGAGTACCCGAGAGATCCGCGAAGGTCACCCCGAGCGCCGCGTCCGAATGGACAATGATGCGCCCGCTGCCGTCGACCAGGAAGATCTCCTCGATCGAGTCACTGCCGGACTGGGCTAGATGTACCACCAGGCGTCCCGGCTCGAGCGTGCCCACTGCCACTCCCACGAGCCGGCCGTCCCGGTCCTGGATCGGCTCGCCGAAGTCGAAGACGAGGCGATGGACGATCGGCGAGAAGTTGATCAGCAGCGCTGGCCGCTCGGAGCGGAGCACAGCCTCATGGCTCGGGAGGCCGGCCGAGGGCGCGGGCGGGAGGTCGTCGCTTCGAGCAATCCCCATCCCACCGGCGTAGGTGGCGAAGGCGGTCATGTTGGGATAGGCGTGGCCAAAGCTTCGGAGGATCGACCGTTGCGCTTCGGGCGACATGCTTGCCAGGTCTGGCTGCGCCGCCAGCGCGGCGACAGCGGCACGGTGGAGGGCGACGTAGGACTCGACTTCGTGCGCGAGTGCCGAGGCCAGGGCCTGCTGAGCGGTCAGGGCCTCCGCGGTTACCCAGCGCTCCTCGCGGTCCGTCTCGACCGCCCCGGCCAGAATCAGCGGCAAGGCGGCGGCAGCAGCCAGGGCCAGAGCGAGCCGCGTCCGGAGGGACGACGGGTCGATGCGGCGCAGGCGTGGGCCCAGCCAGGGCAGCACGGCGAGCACTGCGCCGAAGCCGCCGTAGTAGGCGATGCTGGGCCACAGGCGGAAGGGCAGCGCCGCGGCGATCAAGAATGCGAAGAATGTACTGGCTGCGAGCAGATGCACGGCTTGGGATAACGCGAGCGGCAGTGTGGGGCGGAGCTGGGTGTACACGAGGGCGAGCCCACTGCTAAGGAACGCCAGGCCATGCCAGGCTAGATTGGGGCGGATCGGGTCAAAGAATGCTCCGCTGAACTGGCCGGGCAAGGTGAGGAAGAGTAGGCCGTTGAGGGCAGCGCCGGCCCCCATCAGCACGATGAACAGGTCGCAACCACCGGTCCTTCGTCCACGCTCGCTCGCACCAGGCAGCAGCACGGGGATCATCGTTCCTAGCGCCAGGATGGTGTGGTTCGACACCGCGCTCCAGGCGGCGATCGTCACGAAGCCCTGTGCCAGTGTCAGCAGGGCGGCGCCGGCGAAGAGGTGGGCAATCACGACCAGCGCTCGGCGTGGCGCGAGCGCCGCCGCGCCCAGCAAGGAGCCGCCGGCCACCAGGAACACGATCCCACACCAGGGCAGATAGGGCTGCAGCAGGGAGTAGGGGCGTGAGTCGAACTGGTGCGGCGTGACGAGCATGAGTGTGCCCATCACCGAGCAGAACACGCCAACCGCCCATTGCAGGGTACCGACCCTGATGGCTCGCATTGACCCTTTCATCATGCCCAATGGGCAAGCTCGTTTCTAGCACGGTGCAGCTCAGCGCCAGCGCCGGCTCCACTGACCCATAGAAGTTAACGACGGCCCGACCCGATTCGGGACGGCTTCGGTCAGGATACACGCCCGAAGTGTGCCGAGTGTTGGGGGGCGGCCGGGGTACACTTTCTGCGAAGTGGTGGTGCTCCAGCCACCGGCTCGCTATCTCGGAGGCGCTCGCACGGCGACACCCACGACACCCACCCCGCCCACGACCCCACCGGTCGTCCCGGCCGACCGATCGCGCGCCGTTAGGGTCGGGCACCGCGCGGCTGATGGCGGCGACCTGGAGCTCTGTCGCGCGCGCTCTCCGAGTGGCAGCCGACTCGGCGCCCTCCGCTACCGCGACTTTCGACTGATCTTCTTCGGCCAGGCGGTCGGGGCGACCGGGACCTGGATGCAGCTCGTGGCCCAGGGCTGGCTGGTCTACACCCTGACCGACTCGCCCTTCTATCTCGGGCTGGTCGGGCTGGCGCGGGCGGTGCCGGCCTTTTTGTTTGCGCTGGTCGGTGGGGCCGTCGCCGACCGTTACGACCGTCGGGCCATCATGGCCATCGCGAACGGCGTCATCAGCGCCCTGGCCTTGACGCTGGGCGTACTGACGCTCAGCGGTGTGGTTCAGGTCTGGCACGTCGTCCTGCTGGCGTTCGTGATGGGGACGGCGTTCTCGTTCGAGATGCCGAGTCGCCAGTCGCTGGTCTCCCACACCGTCGAGCCGAAGGAGGTGGTGAACGCCGTCGGGCTGAACTCCGTGGCGTTCAACACGGCGGCGGTGATCGGGCCGGCCCTGGCGGCGGTCCTGATCGAGCTGATCGGCGAGGGCGGCGTCTTCCTCGTCAACGCCGCCAGCCATCTCGTGATCGTGCCGGCGGCGCTGATGATGCGCCCCGTGAAGGGGTCCCCGAGCCAGGGTGGAATCCTGGCCAACGTGGTCGACGGGCTGCGCTACGTCCGGCGGGCGCCGGAGCTGCTCGGGCTGGTTTTGCTCGGGGCGACGCTGAGTCTGCTGGCGCGGCCCTATGGTCAGTTGATGCCGGTCTTCGCGCGCGACATTCTCGAGGCCGGAGCGAGTGGCCTGGGGGCGCTCAACGCGGCGACCGGGGCCGGGGCACTGGTCGGGGCCGTGTTGGTCGCCACATCCGGGAGCTACCCTCGGCGTGGGCTGGTGCTCGTGCTCAGCGGGGCTGGCTTCGGGGCGGCGCTGGTGTTGTTCTCCCTCTCGACGAGCTTTGTCCTGTCGCTGGTGATCGCGATTGGGTTGGGGTTTTTCTCGGCCTTCGCCGGCATCAACAGCAACGCCATGCTCCAGACCCACAGCGACCCGCGGATGCGCGGTCGGGTGTTGAGCCTGCACGGCCTCTCGATGATGGGCGTGGTGCCGCTCGGCGTGATGCTGGAAGGCGCCCTGGGCAGCCTGGTCGGGGTCCCGCTAGTCCTCGGGATCGGCGGCGCCATCAGCTTCCTGGTCGCCCTCGGCGTGGCGTTCCTGGCCCCGAAAGTGCGGAGTCTGGAGTAGGGCGCGATGAAGCGCGCTCTACGGGATGGTACCATGATGAGGAGCGCAGAGGGGGCGAGGGTGATACAAGACGCGGCGGGCCGGGTGGAGGCGCGCCCGACGACGGGCTGGGCGACGCTTGGGACGGTCAGCCTGGGCTATTTGCTGGTGAGCTGGGGCATGGCCCCGATCTCGGCGATCCTGCCAACGATTAGCGACGACCTCGGGATCGACGTGTCCGCGGCCGGCTGGGTCATGAACTCTTACTTCCTCTTGCTCGTCGGGACTCTCCTGATCGCCGGGCGGGTCGGCGACCTGTTCGGCCACCGGCGGGTCTTCGCCTGTGGGATCGTGGTCTTCGGCCTGGCCTCGGGCGTGGCCGGCCTGACCGCTAGCCTGGAGGCGCTGATCGTCACCCGCGCGATCCAGGGCCTCGGGGCGTCAATGGTCTTCGGGACGAGCCTTGCCCTGGTGGCGGAGGCGGTGCCGAATGCCCGTCGCGGCCTGGCCATCGGGATTCTGACGATGTCCTCGGGGCTGGCCTCGCTGGCGGGCGTCGTCTTCAGCGCTTATGCCGTCGAGCACCTGACGTGGCACTGGGCCTTCTTCGTGCCAGTCCCGCTGGCGGCGGTGGCGCTCCTGATCGCCTGGCGGCTGCCGGTCGGGCAGCGGACCGGCTCGGTGGCCCAGATCGACTGGCAGGGCGGCATCCTGCTCTTCGCCGGCCTGACCGCCCTGATGCTCTCACTCGCCCACTTCCACGAGGGTGAGCAGAGCTTCGAGCAAGGGGCCCACTACCACCTCCCGATGCACGTCCTGGCCGCGGGCCTGCTGGCGCTGTTCGCCTGGGTCGAGACGCGGGTCCCCCAGCCACTCCTCCAGCTCGGCATGCTCCGCGAGGGCCGCTTCGCGAGCGGGGTCCTCGCCAACGGCATCGCCCACATGAGTATGCTCGCGTCCTCGTTCCTGCTGCCCTTCCTGCTCGAACGCGGACACGGCCTGGTCCCTTCAGACACCGCCCGACTGATGCTTGCGATGCAGGCGTGCATGCTGGTCTGCTCGCTGGGGGCCGGCTGGCTGTACGACCGCGCGCGGACGCCGGTCCTCGGCTGGCTGACGATGGGCTCGATCGCCGGCGGACTAGTCACGCTGGGGCTGGTCGGGGCGTCGCTGCCCTACGCCGCGCTGGTCGGGATCGCCGCGCTCCTCGGGGCCGGCCTGGGCGGTTTCACCACCGTCAACAACACGGCGGTGATGAGCGGGGCCCCGGCCGGCAAGCGCGGCTTCGCCTCGGGCATGGTCGAGACGACCCGCCAGCTCGGCCACTCGGTCGGGGTGAGCATGTCGAGCAGCATCATGGCCGGTGCCCTCGCCGGCGTCGCCGTTGCCGATCTCCCGCTGGCCTATGCCCTTGGCTTCGAGCAGGCCGCCCTGGTCATGGGCCTCATGGCGACCGTCGGCCTCGTCGCGACTGTCCTCCCCCACCTTTCGGGCCGCCGCGCCCCGGCCGCCCGCCCCGCCCCGACCGGCCGCACCGTCGCCACCTGATCCCGCCAGCCGTCCAGCCCAAGTTCACTCGCCGGTGAAGATCGGCCTGCGCTTCTCGAGAAACGCTTCGATCCCCTCCTGGTAGTCGCGGCTGTCGTAGACCACCCTGCGGAGTCCCTGGAGCCGCTCGAACATGCCGGGGGTGATCGAGTAGGCGGCGGCCAGCAGCCGCATCTGCTCCTTCATGACGGAGATGCTCAAGGGCGAGTTGGCCGCGATCCGGCGCGCGATGCCATCGGTGAATCCCTCGATCTCCTCGGCAGGCACGACGTGGTTGACCATGCCCAGGTCGGCGGCTCGCTCGGCATCGATCCCGTCCGCGGTAAACGCCATCTCCTTGAGGACGTGGAGCGGGATGGCGTTCATGAAGGTCAGCAGACCGGTGGCGTTGTAGGGGACGCCGATTCTGGCCGGGGTGATCGCGAAGGTGGCGCTCGGCGCGGCCACGACGATGTCGCAGGCGAGCGCCACCTCGCAGGCTCCACCCCAGACCCCACCCTCGATCATCGCGATGACCGGCGCAGGGAGCTCCTGGAGGGCACGGACCAGCGTCCGCAGCGGATCACTCCAGCCCAGCGGATCGCGGCGGGTCAGCGGCAGCTCCCGCACGTCGTGGCCGGCCGACCAGACCCTCGATCCGCGAGCTGCCCGCAGGACGACGGCACGGGCCTTGTGGTGGTCGAAGTCCTCGAGCGCGGCGATGATCTCGCCGACGAGGGCTTCGCTCAGCGCGTTCCGCCGCTCGGCATGCTGCATGGAGATCGTCCCGACAGACTCCTGAAAGCCGACGGATACCAGCGCCATCCTCCACCTCCTGAGCGGTCTCGCAGCGACTCGGCTACACAGGAGACATACCCAGCTTCTCGTGCCAGATCGCCACATCCTGGACTCGGATGCGGTGGCCGGCGATACGGGCCTTCGGCCCGCCCGCTCCATGGACGATTTGGATGTGTTCTCGCATCAGGTCGACCATGGCATGGGTCCTTCTTGCCGTAGGTGTGAGGTCATGCCGCGTGCATCCCGCTGCTACGGTAGCAGGTCTTCTCGACCTTGGGGAGATGTTGCCGCGCGGTCCGGGCCATATCCGGGCATCACTGAAGGTAGATGGCCGAGGCGTGGAAGGCATCCTCGGGTGGGCCGAGAAACTCGCCCGACGGGAACACCGCTAGCTCGTAGCGCTCGTTGCTGTAGGTGTAGAAGGCGAAGCCCCAGCCCTCCTCGTCCCCGAAATAGCGGAGGCGACAGAGGTGGGTCGGCGTGTTGCGCAGACGCTCGATGTGCGCCTCGCGGCTCTCCGGCCAGTCCGGCGGGGGCCAATTCGGTCCGAGCGGCTCGGGTTCGGTGTAGGCGTCGACGTAGCAGAACTGGCCGCGGAAGCGGATGTCGAGTCGGGTATAGCGTCCCGCGAAGTGCTGCTCGGCGTAGCGGCGGATCCGCGCCTCGGTCCGGCTCTGCACCGCTTCAGGGATGCGCTTGCCACCGCGGTCGGGATCGAAGACCCATTGTCCTCGGGGCGGCACGGTTACTCCCCAGCCACATGATCGGGCGACGCCCGATCAGCGTCCGATCCTCGTAACCGAGCCGGGGTCGGACCCCAGCCGAGCCCGACCGCGCCGTTCGAGGACGCTTGGTGTCCTGGCGTGTCGGTCACTATTCACCGGTTCATCCCGCGTGCCTCTACGGAGATCGCGCGCTCCGCTCGGCCGCCGCGCAC